>CAZIJM010000058.1:6384-7916 GCA_964539695.1 uncultured Methanomassiliicoccales archaeon
GCATTCGACGCAGGGGTAGGGGTGCTCGTCGGGGGGTGGAGGGGGAGGTGGTCCTTGGGGTCATGGCGATAACCCCCCCCCCCCCCCCCCCCCCCGTTGTTGAACGCGTGTTCGTTGTAGATTTCAATCATGTGTGGGATGTTGATCCCTTGTGGGCAGTGGTCCGTGCAATAACGGTAGGACGTGCAGGGCACTGAGCCGTCAACCATGCCAGCAGTGATAGACAGCAGTCTCTCTATCTCATTTCCAGTCAGCAACCTCTCCTTCTTGTGTGTGGCGATGTTCGCCATAAGCTGATCCATGTTGGATATCCTGGACAGAGTGACAGTGATCCCGGAGAAGGACTGGTGGAACCTGAACGACCAGACCATCGGTTCTCTGTCGGGCCTCATCTCCCTGAACCTACATATCTCGGCTTCGAGGAGGTTGGCAAGCTTTCCTCCACGGACGGGCTCCATGACTCAGCAGGGGATTCTGTGATACCTCAGCAACTCCAGTTTGCTCTTGGCATCTTAGAATGTCCAGTCCACGTAGTTGAGCTAAATCTGGTAGAACCCTATGTGCCCGCTATAGGTCTCGATGAACTTCTACATGATGTCAATGCTGCCATGGGTGGAGAACCCTAGGTGGGAAATCCTGCCCAGGCGCTTCTGATCCAACATGTAGTTCATGATCCCATACCGCAGGTTCAGGTACTGGTCGATGTTCATTTTATAGATATTGTGGGAGAGGTAGAGTCGAAGTGGTCAGTGGCGCATCTCCTAAGCTGCTCCTTGAAAATCTCTTCGACCTTCGGCATGTTGGGCAGGTCGTACCCGGGGAACTTGTCGGCCAGGTAGCAGGAGTCGCAGGAGTGGTAGTCCAGCGCTTTTCCAATGGAAATCTTGGACATCCCGTCGCGTTAGTCGTAGGTAGTGTCGAAGTATTTACTCTGTGCTCCATGGCGTAGTCGACCATCGTGTCGACGACCGCCTAGTCGTCTTTGTCGATTAATGGCAAGCACATGGCCCGAATCCTAGTGCGGACAGCTCAGTCCTTTGAAGTCGTTGTATACCATAACAATCAGAGCTTCGTCTGGCCCATCGACGGTAATGTAGACAAAACATCTGGACTTTGTTCAAAGAACAAGTACAATATACCGATGTGAAAGGTCCAAATCGAGTAGGAGACTGGCGGTAATCCGCCAGTCATTTTCTTATACCACCCACCGTACGGCTTCGTAGTGGGGCTGTTCAAACACTTTGCTTCTTCCCCCTTTGTTCGTCGACCAGGAAGTACATTTTCCTATTCCCTCAACCAGACTCTGCTCATGACTATATTCACCAAGCAGGACTATATGGCCTCTCATTAAAATGACATTTTGATTACGTTCCAATACCGTTGTATTTAATGATGGTTACACTGTTCTTGGGCCTTTGAATTCAAGTGGGTACATGTCGCACAGGTTACAAAATTTGGTGTATACCCTTTCCATTGTTTAAACACATACTGCCTAACCTTGTGGGCTATTTACCCGTTAAACTCCTTAAACA
>CAZIJM010000059.1:0-7914 GCA_964539695.1 uncultured Methanomassiliicoccales archaeon
TGGGAACACCATGAACTCTTCCAAATTGAAGGTTAAATGCGAACTCGATCCGAGAAAGTACGTCAAAAGAATCAAGATCTTGGATGAAGAGACGGACACCTCGAACATCAAAGCAGGCGGGTGGCACGAGGAATGGAACTATGTCATCGCTCCGAGAGAAAAACGTAAAATTATTTCTTAACAGATCTTAAGGTTTACGAGATGACATTCACCGTCGTATCGTTGATGCCCCCGTCTTTATTGATGGATTCCTGGAGGTAGTCGCGGGCTTTGGCATATTCGCCCCTCTTGATGAGTTCCTTTCCCGTGTTATAAAAATCGTCTTCGCTTTTGAAGAGTTTGAAGACCATTTCCTTTTCCTGCAACGGGATGGCGTCCTCCTCTTTTGAGGGTCTATGTGTGGTCATTCGTACTGTCTGGAGAGGTTCTGGAAGCCAGCATACGGGACGCCTCTCCCCTGTCGCGGAAAAGAGGGCCACTACGTTTCATAGCGCACAAGTACACATTCGAATCGAATGATTGTACAAACATATATTTTTGCTTCAATTTAGTACATATAATTAGACACTTATCTAATAAATGTCCGAGTCAATGATTTTTTATCTCGACGAATTCGAAAGGTTTATCTACACCGGACGCACAACGGGGGTTCATGTCCTACACAAGGTTCAATGCTGTGGAGGAGGCTTTTATAAGGCCCTCCGTCAAGGCAGAGGCACCCGCACCCTCCATCTCAGAGTACTACGGATGCTGCGTCTTCAACAGGAAGAACATGAGGAAGTACCTGTCTTCCGATACCAGGCAGAAGGTGTACGAGTCTATTGAGCAGGGCGTCACCCTCAATAGGGACGTTGCCGAGCAGGTCGCCGCCGGAATGAAGCGTTGGGCCATGGACATGGGGGCCACCCATTATACACACTGGTTCCAGCCTCTCACGGGTGGCACCGCTGAAAAGCACGATTCTTTTGCGGAGCCCTACGCCAAGGGTGAGAGCCTGGAGGAATTTACCGGTAAGCTGCTGTGTCAGCAGGAGCCAGACGCGTCTTCGTTCCCTAGCGGCGGTCTCAGGAACACATTCGAAGCCAGAGGGTACACCGCCTGGGACCCATCATCCCCCGCGTTCGTCTTGGGGGACACCTTATGCATTCCCACCGTGTTCATATCGTACACCGGGGAGGCCCTCGACTACAAGACACCCCTCCTGAAATCTGAAGCCGCAATTGCCAAGGCCGCAACCGAGGTTCTGATGTATTTCGGCATCAGGGACGACCCCGTTTTTTCTTTTCTCGGGTGGGAACAGGAGTATTTCCTCGTCGATGCGGCGCTTTACGCCATGCGCCCCGACCTGATCATGGCCGAGAGGACCCTAGTGGGCCACAACTCCGCCAGGAACCAGCAGCTCGAGGACCATTACTTCGGCAGCATCCCCAGCAGGGTGCTGGAGTTCATGAAGGACTTGGAGTTCGAGTGCTACAAGCTCGGCATCCCCATCAAGACTAGACACAACGAAGTCGCCCCCAATCAGTTCGAGATCGCGCCCGTGTTTGAGCAGGCTAACTTGGCCATTGATCACAATCTGGAGCTCATGGCGGTCATGAAGAGCGTCGCCGAGAAGCACGGGTTTAAGGTGCTCCTCCACGAGAAACCTTTCGCCGGCATCAACGGGTCCGGTAAGCATTGCAACTGGTCCCTCGGTACCGAGTCTGGTATCGGGCTTATGTCCCCAGGCAAGAACGATAAGGAAAATCTCAGGTTCCTCTGTTTCATGGCCAATGTCCTCAAAGCCGTCTATGACAACAACGGCCTGCTGAAGGCGTCCGTCATGACTGCCTCCAACTCCCATAGGCTGGGCGCCAACGAGGCTCCCCCTGCGATCGTCTCCTCCTTTCTAGGTACTCAGGTCTCCAATGCCTTCAAAGAGCTCCTAAAGTCTAAAGACATGGTCAAGATCGAGGGCAAGAGCAGATACAACCTTGGCATCCCCCAAGTTCCAGAGCTTTTGATCGACAACACCGACAGAAACAGGACCTCGCCTTTCGCGTTTACCGGGAATAGATTCGAGTTCAGGGCCGTCGGTTCTTCTGCTAACTGCGCGTCCGCCATCACCGTATTGAACACCATCGTGGCTTACCAGCTCCAGAAGTTCAAGCAGGGCGTAGACAAGAGGATCGCCTCTGGCTCCTCCACCATGCAGGCCGTCCTGGATGAGACTAGGGAGACTTACAAGAAGTGCCAAAAGGTCTGTTTCGACGGCAACGGGTACTCCAACGAGTGGAAGGTCGAGGCCAAAAAGCGTAGTCTGGACTGCGAGACGTCTGCACCCCTGTGTTACGACTCTTTTCTCACCAAAAGGACGATCGAGATTTACAAGGAGGTTGGCGTCATGACTGAGGTCGAGCTCAAGGCCAGAACCGAGATCAACTGGGAGATCTACAGCAAGAAGATCGAGATCGAGGCCAGGGTCCTGGCGGACCTAACTGCCAACCATATCCTGCCCGTCTCCACTAGGTACCAGTCGATCATGCTGGACAATGTCTCCAAGATGAAGGACATTTTTACTGACAAGAAAGATTTTGACCAGGTCGCGTCAGGTGAAATCCAGATTATCAAAGACATCGCCATGCACACCAGTGAGGCTCGCTCACTGTCCGTTAAGATGGAGGAGGAGTGCGATAGGATCGATGCCCTCCCCACTGAGAGAGAGAGGGCAATCCAATACCACGACGTCATCGTTCCCTACCTGGAGACCATCAGGAAGCATGTCGACGCCCTCGAAATGATCGTTGACGACGATATGTGGCCGCTCCCCAAGTACCGTGAACTGTTGTTCATCCGCTGAGTGGGAGAGGACTGAAGGGCATGAACGGGGGTGACACAGGACTCTACGATCCCAGGTACGAGCATGACGCCTGCGGGGTCGGCATGGTTGTCAGTATCAACGGAGGAAGAAGTCACCGTATCGTCGAGTACGGACTCGAGTTGCTGGAGAACATGGCGCACAGGGGCGCCGAGAACGGTGACGGCCATACCGGAGACGGCGCGGGCATCCTCGTACAGATTCCCCATGCCTTCATAGAAACATTGGGAATCCCGGTGCCGGAGGCTGGAAGGTACGGCACGGGAATCTTCTTCCTCCCCAAGGACCCCTCTCTTGCGGAGGGATTTATGGCCCACTTCAGGGAAGAGTGTACCCGTCGCGCGCTCTACGTCATTACCGAGAGGGAGGTCCCTGTGGACCACTCCGTTCCCGGTAGAATAGCATTGGAGGGTGAACCTCGCATCGTCCAGGTCTTCGTGACGTCCTACGACAGTCCAGAAGTCCTGGAGCGCAAATTGTATGCCGTCAGGAAGACCGTCGGCAACGCTGTCGCCGATTCCGGGAGGCCGGAGTCTGACAAATTCTACATATGTAGCCTGTCCACCAGGTGCATGGTGTACAAGGGCATGCTTACACCTGAACAGCTCAGGGACTATTACTTGGACCTATCAGATCCTAGGTTCGAGTCCGCCATAGCTATGGTGCACTCTAGGTTCAGCACCAACACGCTCCCTGCGTGGAAACTGGCGCAGCCATTCAGGATGCTCTGCCACAATGGAGAGATCAATACCATCAGGGCTAACAGGTCTTGGATGCAGGCCCGCGAGGCTGTCATAAGTACGGGGGTTCCCGTGACCGAGGGGGTGTTCCCTATAATACAGAGGGGGATGAGTGACAGCGCGTCCCTTGACAACGTGTTCGAGTTCTTCGTGATGTCCGGTAAGGAAATGACCAACGCCCTCTCCATCATGATCCCGGAGTCGTGGAACGACAAGAATCCCATCCCGGACAGTCTCAAGGCCTACTATGAGTACCATTCTATCCTTATGGAGCCTTGGGATGGTCCCGCCGCCGTCTTGTTCACAGACGGGGGGCTGGCGGGAGGTATGCTCGACAGGAACGGTCTCCGTCCCGCTAGGTACTGCGTCACCGACGACGGGATGATGATCCTAGCCTCTGAGGCCGGAGTGATCCCGCTGGATATGGTCAACGTCGTAGAGACCGGGCGCCTTAGGCCCGGGAAGATGATGGTCGTCGACACTATAGAGGGACGCATCATAGAGGATGCCGAAATCAAGGAGAAGTTGGCGTCCGCTTATCCCTACCGCGACTGGCTGGAGAAGAACCGTATCGACCTAGACTCGCTCTATTCCGGGAGGCAGGTTGGCCGCGGGGTCCTCGACTACGAGATTATGTTGGCCGAGTTCGGGTACTCCGCTGAGGATTTTTCCAAGATTATGGAGCCCATGGTGGCTACCGGGAAGGAACCGGTCGGTTCCACCGGGTACGATGCGCCATTAGCTATTTTGTCTGACAGGCCGCAGTCGTTGTTTAACTATTTTCGCCAACAGTTCGCGCAGGTCACTAACCCCCCAATCGACCCGATCAGGGAGGAGCTGATCATGTCCACCACTGGGTATGTGGGGTCGGTCTAGCAGAATATCTTAGATCCGACGCCCAAGCTGTGCAGGGTTATCAAGACCAAGCACCCTGTCATCACCAACAGGGAGCTGGACCTTCTTAGGAACCTCCGCTACAGGGGATTTGACGCTGTCACAATCGACGCCACCTTTCCGGCGAACTCATCCCCCGGGACCCTAGAGATGGAGGTAGAGAGGCTTTGCGCCGACGCCGAAGCAGCGGTCGACGGAGGGGCCGCGTTCATCATTCTATCCGATCGCGGGGTTATCGCGGACAGGGCTCCAATGCCTTGCCTCCTGGCGCTTTCGGCGGTGCACCAGCACCTTGTTGCCGTTAGGAAACGCCTCGCCGCTGCCTTAGTAGTCGAGTCGGGCGAGCCGAGGGAGGTCATGCACTTCGCGCTCTTGATTGGTTACGGTGCCAACGCGATCAATCCATATATGGCACTGGCCGCAGTGCAGTCCATGGTGGACTCTGGGAAGGTGCGGATGGACACTGATACGGCGGAGGCCAACTACCTAAACGCCGTGGACAAGGGGCTTCTAAAAATAATGTCCAAAATGGGCATCGCGACCATCAGGTCTTACCGCGGATCCAGACTGTTCGACGCCGTCGGTATCGACAGGGAAGTGGCGTCTAGATACTTCGGGGACACTACCTCTGCGGTATGCGGCATAGGTCTAGACGATATTGCTGCAGAGTACCTTGCCATGCATTCCGTCGCGCGCTCCGCCGACCGCGGGGAGCTCGTCGACAAGGGCGAGTACGCCTTCCGCAGGGACGGCGAGAAGCATTGCTGGAACCCCGAGTCCATCAAGGCCCTGCAGGTCGCAGTCAGGCAGGACAGCCGCGACGACTACGATCGTTTCGCGCGGATGGAGGACGGGGGCATGTTCTTCCTACGCGACCTCCTAGATGTTGCGGAGGGCACGCCAATCCCATTGAACGATGTTGAGCCCATCGAGTCCATCATGAGAAGGTTCGAGGTTGGGGCTATATCGTTCGGGGCCATTAGCAGGGAGGCCCACGAGATGCTGGCCGAAGCGATGAACCGTATCGGGTCCAAGAGTAATACCGGGGAGGGCGGGGAAGACCCGTCCAGGTTCACGATCGGATTCGATGGCAGGAACCTCAGGTCTGCCGTCAAGCAAGTGGCATCTGGCAGGTTCGGGGTCACCACCGAGTACATGGTCAACGCAGACGAGCTCCAGATCAAGGTTGCTCAGGGCGCCAAGCCTGGTGAGGGTGGACAGCTCATGGGGTTCAAAGTCGATAGGATAATTGCCGCCACCAGGCACACAATTCCCGGCATCACGCTCATCTCCCCGCCGCCACATCATGACATCTACTCGATCGAGGACCTGAAACAACTTATATTCGACCTTAAGTGTGTCAATCCATCTGCCAGGATCAGTGTGAAGTTGGTCTCTGAATCCGGGGTGGGGACCGTCGCCGCCGGTGTTGCCAAGGCCGGGGCTGACATGATCCTCATTTCCGGAGGAGATGGAGGCACTGGGGCGAGCCCGCTATCCTCCATCAGGTACGCGGGATCTCCCTGGGAAATCGGGCTGGCTGAGGTACAGCAGGCCCTCAGGATCAACGGCCTCCGTAGACGCGTCCGCATCCAGGTGGATGGCCAGATGAAGACTGCTAGGGACGTCGTCGTGGCAGCGCTCTTGGGAGCCGAGGAGTTCGGGTTTGCCACATCGCCCATGGTAGCCATGGGGTGCATAATGTGCAGGAAATGCCAGACCAACACCTGTCCCGTGGGAATTGCTACGCAAGACCCCGAGAGGAGGGCGAAGTTCAGGTCCAGCGCGGACGAGGTAATAAGGTATTGGAAGTTTATGGCCGAGGATGTCAGGTTCATGCTCGCTAGGATGGGGTTCAAGTCTCTGGACGAGATTGTTGGCCGCACCGACTTGCTGCGCGTCAGGGAAGTTCCTGGGAAGGCGTCGCACCTGGACTTCTCCAGGATGCTGGCATACGTCCCTGGCGACAGGGAGGCCATCACCAGTCAGAGCGACATCCTGTCCAGGGTGTTTGACCGCAGGATCATAGAGGACTGCGGCGATGCGCTCACGTCTGGCAGGGGAGTTAATCTGAAGTACAGGCTCACCAACATCGACCGTTCCGTGGGGGCCATGCTCTCCGGGGAGATTGTTCGCAGGAAGGCCGACCTTCCGGACGGCTCCGTGGACGTCACCTTCGTGGGCACTGCCGGCCAGAGCTTTGGCGCCTTCTTAGTGAAGGGCGTCACATTCAGGATGAACGGCTTAGCTAACGACTACGTCGGTAAAGGCCTGTCTGGGGGAAGGATCGTGATTACGCCCAGGAACACAATCCCGGATGGCAACGTGATCGCGGGAAACACGATCCTGTACGGGGCCACATCGGGCGAGCTGTTCGTCGCGGGCTCTGTTGGCGAGAGGTTCTGCGTCCGCAACAGCGGTGCCACTGCTGTGGCCGAGGGTGCAGGGGACCACTGCTGCGAGTACATGACCGGCGGGCGCGTCGTCATCCTGGGAAGGTGCGGCAGGAACTTCGCCGCGGGAATGTCTGCAGGGATCGCCTACGTTCTCGACGAAGACGGAGACTTTGACAGGCATTGCAACATGGACATGGTGGAGCTGACCCTGATCGAGGCCGAGTCGGAAGTCTCCGAGCTCAAGACCCTTATAGAGCATCATCTGAAGGAGACCGGCAGTCCCAGGGCGAGGCGGATCCTGGATGGATGGGAGTACTACCTGCCCCTGTTTCTCAAGGTCATGCCTGTCGGATACAAGTTACTTCTGGAATAGGAGTCCGAGTGAACTCGGTGGAATCCTCGTTATGAAGGTTCCCGTAAACGACCTTCAGATATCCTTGAACACTTCTCTCTGTTCTGGGTCCAGCAACTTTAGGAGCTCCTCCTTGTTGGCAATGCGGACGGCGTTTTTCCTGACTAATAGCTCTAGGCCCACCTCCGTGAGCCCCATTATCTTCGCCTTGTGATCGCTAGTGCTAGTGGTAATCACGACCAGTCCCTGCGTTCGGTCTTCTTCGTAGTCTCGACGATGGTTGGCTGGATGACGTCAAACTCGTGCTTCACCTCTTCATCGTTACCTTGCGGTCCCCATGTTCCTTGAGAAATTTCATGAATCTTACTTGGATGAAAGATGTGTCCTCGGCAATGAGGGAGTTCTTTATGCGTTTCTTTAAGACTGTCTTTATTCTTTGATTAGAAGTCCGCAGCCAATAGTCATCAATACCATCATGTCATCGATGGAGGTATTTAATAATTGTATTGCAAAATCAGAAGTTTTTTTTTGTCATAGTACTAAACACTCATCTTGAGACGCATTCTTTAAATGTCTGCGGGGCATCTTGAGCTCCAGCTCCTCAGACATTTTCTTCGGCCTCCCCCTCTTCTTCAGGGGCAGTTTAGGCTTCAGTTTGGACAGATTCAGCCTTTC
>CAZIJM010000060.1:0-7863 GCA_964539695.1 uncultured Methanomassiliicoccales archaeon
CCGGGACCCTTGGTCCCGGCCGACCGCGACGCCACAAGTGAAAATCGAGGTATCTCTTCGAGAGACACGAACAATCAGTAGAAATTAGCATTCGTGCTCGTACGCATGAGAACGTATGTGTATGCGTATAGGTATCAACTAACAAACTCAAGTTTAACCCGCTTTATAAGCTTTCGATGTTATTGTGCCGAGGTCGTTAGATGACAAGCATGGTCAGAATGCGCGTGTAGACATGCAGGCCTAGATTCGGTGCAACACCCCCGCTGGAGCAGGAGCGAACAGGAGAAGAATGGTGCAAGGGACGAGATTTGAACTCGCGGACCACTAAGGACTAGCCCCTCAAGCTAGCGTCGTTGGCCAGGCTTGACTACCCTTGCAATAAGGATGGGATGGGAGTTCTCTAAATAAATCTTACGTTCTCGATCTTGTCCAGTAATCCTTGCCAGCCCTGCCCATAGCTAGGACGTTCTCGTCGGGGCTGCTAATAGGGGTCTCACATCCGGGGGCGAGTACAAAGCCTCCTTCCCTCCCGGCGGCGTCAATCAGCATATAGGACTCGGCGATGATCCTTTCCGGGGTACCAAACATTATGAGTTCCACGGGGTCCAGATTGCCCATCAAGACGAGGTCGTCCCCGGCCAGCTCCTTCGCCTTTGTGATGTTTACCGTGTGGTCGAAACTTAGGCAGTCTGCCCCAGTCCTCTTCATGGGATCGATTATGTCCAGGGTGTTTCCGCAGATGTGGACGAAGGTGGGCACATCGCTAATGGTATTTACGTCGTCCACCACCCTTTTTATGTACTCCTCAGAGAACTCGCCGAACATGTCAGGAGAGATGATGTCGCAGGATGAGGTGGGGTCGGCCATCCACATCACTGTGGCGCCCGCGTCGATCATACGCCTCTGCATGCCCGACACCAGGCCGGTGACTTTGGCGATGAGCTTCTTCACCATGTTGGTCTCGCCGAACATGATGGCCATGAGCATGTCCTCCACGCCCATGCAGTATCCTGCGGTGGTGATCGGCCCCCAGGACAGCCCGCATACATGCAAGTCCTCGGGAAGAGTGTGCGAGATTTCTTCTAGACTCTCAACCATGACCTTGGTGAACCCGGGGCACTGCTCCGCAGTGTACGGGTCGAAGAGGACCAGATCGTCTACCTGTTCCTCGCTTTCCACGATGTGACCGGAAACCCTGCCGTAGTCGTCCTCGGGAAACCTAACGTCCATGCCCAGGTCCCTGAATGGCACCTGGGAATCTAAGATCGGCTTGACAAAGTCGGACTCCGTCCTCAGGGCGTAATCTATGGACACCTTCGCTGACAGGATGGGGTCCCATCTGGCCTGGTCAACTTTGTATTCTGCGCTGCGCGCGGCAGTGACGAGTGCGAAGTTGTTGACAGGCGTTCTATCTGTGATTTCGAAGTTAAGTGCGGCTTCAACACACGCCCTGTGTCCGACATCCTTCATTGAAACACTTCCGACCGCCAATTGGCATTGCCTGTAATAATAATTCTGAACAATACAAGAAACGACCCTATCCATGAACTCCTCGCTGGACAGGGTGCTGCCGACGTCCGGAGTCCTCTCGCCCGTGGCATACGTCTCCATTAATGCCACAATTACAGACTCCGCCTCTTGTCTCATATCTATGTTGCAAAGAACCATTGGCTACCGATTTTGTGGCGGATGTCGGGTTCGCGTAGCTTTCTGAAACATCCTCAAAGGTCTTGTACAGCCCGGGTACGATGAGGTTACAATTCTCCCCAACGTACACGATGGACGTTAGCCTGTTGTCCCAAACATTCCAGCCAGGATCCCGGCGACCACGTTGCTGTAAAGATTGACACAAACTATGTAGTCAAACTCCAAGGGGTTCCTGACGAACTTAGAGGCCCAGTACTGGACGTTGCGGTGGTCGACTGTAAATGCCCCCGGGTCAAAGAAAGAGAGAGTCGAAGGTCTCATCGAACTGGCGCTAGAGTCCGGGAGCAGAGTGTCCTACATCACGCAGACTGCCCTGGTCTTTCCACCAAGTTCCATGTCCGTGAGGGTTCTGATCATCATCCTACTGTAAGATAACAACTTGATATACTTGCTGATGATGATCCCGTCTATGTCCTTAATCTTAATAACGTCGCTCCTAACGGTCATGTTGCTGATCCAGAGGGCGACGTCTAGCTCCGGGACTCCAGATCGTCCATCAGCGTGCGGAAGCTTCTGACGACGACGTAAAGCCAGGCTGACCTTGAGGTCGTCCAGGGGGTTGATGGTGCGACCCGAGTCATCGCAATAGTTCATAGTCAGGCCACAGATAACGTTTTTGAACCCCCTGGCCTTGGGAAGGTGTCGCGGGGAAGGTTCGTCTGTGTGCTCTTAGGCCTCAAAGCCTACGTTTGTGCGGACGGCCTCGACTATGTCGGTTGCCATCGACAGCGTTCTCTCGACCGCGTTGATCACTAATGGCCTAAAGCCATCACTGGGGATGAACAGAACGCCGTTCATCTCAGAGCAATCTCTCTACAAGACCGGCGTAGATTATAGGGAGATGAATGGTGGCATCTCCTTCGACGGTCATCTTCTTGGCGTCTTTTTTCACTTTCCCCCAAGACACCGCCTCGCGGATCTGGGCCCCGGACAGAGAGCCGTCGTACTCCTGGGCGGTGGTTAGGTAAATGCAGTAATCTAATCCGCCGCGGAATTGGTTCCACCAGATGACGTGGTGCTTAGAGATGCCCCCTCCGATGATGATCGCGCCAGTGTACTCGGCATCGTTTGTCATCTCGAACAGCATCTGTTCATCACCGAACAGGTCAATCCTTATCTTCCTGTGGGTCTGATAGTACATCCAGAGCTGGCATCCGAAAGATCCGTCGGTGATCCCCGGGACCACGATGGGGATGTTGTATTTGTGGCACTGGTACAAGAGGGAGTCCTCCTCGTCAAGCCTGGCGCCGACTTGGTCGATGATTTCGTGGGTGGTCAGGGACTGAGTCTCAGCAAAAATCTCGTCGAACATTGGCAAGAGATTGTCCTCCAACACCATCCCATAGCAGGAATCGGGGACCAGGACGTTGCCTAGTCTGCTGATCTCGTACTCGTCCCTGAGCTTAGTGTCATCCATCATGAAGTCGCCCTTGTAGTAGGCCGCGAAGGTTCTGGACAAGTCGTGGTCCAGGGTTCCACAGGTAGTGATAATGAGATCCACCATGCCGTTCCTGACCATGTCGACGATGACTCCGCGGGTTCCGGTGGCCATGATGCAGGCGGGGAAAGATAGAATCCTCAAGCATCCCTCCTTCTTTATCATCGCTTCGGCGATGTCGGTAACGTCTGCCAGCTTCTGGGCGGTAAACCCACCGGCACGACCCATGGCCCTGAGCATCTGGTCAACAGTCATTCCCTTTGTCACTTTGATGTCCTTAATGGAGATAAGTTCGAGTTCGTTCGACATGATATGTCACTTGAATTGGACCTATTCGTCCTTCCTTTATATGTGTTGGCTCGTGCTGTAAGATACACAAGAACAGAGTAGATATCACTGGAGATATCCATTCATTTATGGCACAGCACATCATCAATATCATTATGATACTATAATGGTGGTTTCGATCGTTTTGAGTCATAGGGAAGAAGACTTTAGCAACAAGGTTGTCAGAGCTATGGAAGAGGCAGCCGTGTCCAACGGCACGAAGTCCAAAGGATTGACCTCAACTCTATGTCGACTATTCGCCAGAACTACCAGGTCTGCAGGGGCAACAAGGGCAGGTACATACTGAAGGACAATATCTCCCCGGTATAGATGCGATACGCGACACGGATGGGTTATTCAAGATGATCCGGACCGCTGCCACTGCTTCTTGGACACAAACTCGTCCATTATCCTCCCCAAGGGGAAGGAAAGCGGCAGTTATCGTTACCGTCAGAGCCGACCAGGACAGAGTGGACAGCACAGCCGAGGAGCCAGAGAGGGTCGCGATCCAGCACTTCTTCTGCAAGTCTTTGGGAAGGATCGGGTACAACACTTGTATAATACCCAAGAAGATGCCTATAGACGAAGACGTCCTGGAGATGGCGAGGGTCATCGACGGAGCATTCCGAGCACGATGTCTTTAAGGGTGCCTGTCCCTACATAAGCCTATGACAGTCATGGCAAGGGACAGGGGTTACGTCCAGCTTCTCAAGGATGTCTACGGCAGGAAAGTGCTTGTGTGGACTTGCAATACCTATGCCAAGATGTGTAACATCGGCGGGAAGGAGGCCGGCGAGAGGCTGGCCGTCAGGCTTGCCGAGGAGGGAGTAGAGGTGGCCGGTAGTGTATGCAGCTTCGCCCCTTTATATGTCCAAGGCCGACAGGATGACGACTTCCGTCGAAGGGGAGTACGATCTGGTGGTTGTATCGAACTGCGACATGGGCGCCAGGAACGCCGCTGAAACCACCGGTAAGGATGTTCTGAACTCTATCATCACCTTTGGGACGGGATATCTGGACAGAGACGGCAGGAACCGCCTCGCAATTATAGTCTATGGCCGGACCGTCTACGACGAGGACGTCGAGAAGATGGCTAAAAAGAACGACTGCCATATGTTCCCGTTCGTCTGATTTCAAGAGAATGGTTATTCATTCACAGCGACGATTACTATACATAAGCATCTAAGACAGGTACGCGTTCTACACGGCGGATGGAAGGATAACGAAGAACGTATTTGTTGACGTTAAAAACATCGAGATGTGGGCTTCTAGGCTGTCCTAAGACGACTTCGGTACTCTTATGGGTGTTGGATCCCGGACATGGTCTTCGGCCTGGCCGTTGATGATGTGTCCGTGGTCGCCCGTGGGATGGCCTTCGTGGCGGCGATAAACAGCTCCAACTACGTCGAGGCTTTAAGGAAGTATGTTAATAGGACGGACATGCCAGAATCGATAAGGGCCAACCCGTTGGACGAAACCGTTTGTAGGTGAACAGCCGCTCAGAAACATGTTAAAGGTGGGACGGGGAATCCTCGCCCCTTTTAGTGTCGCCCTTAAGCGATGAAGAGGACCGCCGCCACCAGGCAAATGGTGGACAGCAGCTTGACCAAAACGTGGATCGAGGGACCGGCGGTGTCCTTGAAGGGGTCTCCGACGGTGTCTCCGACGACGGCAGCGGCGTGAGTGGTGGATCCCTTTCCGCCGTGGTTACCTTCTTCGATGTACTTCTTGGCGTTGTCCCAGGCACCTCCCCCGTTGTTGAGGAAGTTGGCCATTAGGATTCCCACAATGGTTCCAACCATGATCAGGGCGCCGACCGCGACATAGGCGTCGACGTACTCCGATAGGACATACCTGTAGATCAGTCCAAACATAATGGGGACCAGGATAGGCAGCAAGGCGGGGACGACCATAGCTCTCAGGGCGCCGCGGGTGGCGATGTCCACGCACTTAGCGGTGTCGGGCTTGGAGGTGCCGGCCATGATGCCGGGATCCTCGCGGAATTGCCTACGGACTTCCTCGATCATCTCGCCTGCGGCCTTGCTAACCGCACGGATGGCAAAGGATGTAAAGAAGAAGACCAGCATCGCTCCGACCAGTCCTCCGACAAAGACCAGCGGGTCTCCGAGGTTGACGTTCATAACGTCGATGATGGAGTGATAAACGCCGGTCCTCTCGGTAAGCACCTCGGCCACAATCTCGAAGAACGCGGCAAAGAGTAGGAAGGTGGCGAGAGCGGCGGAGGCCATGGCGTATCCCTTGGTCAGGGCCTTGGTAGTGTTGCCGGCGGAGTCCAGTCTGTCGGTCCTGTTGCGAACCTCGTCGGGCTGATTACTCATTTCAGCGATGCCTCCAGCGTTGTCGGTAATAGGCCCAAAGGTGTCCATTGTCAGGATGAACGCGGAAGACCCAAGCATGGCAATGGTCCCGATAGCGGTACCGTATAGTCCGAAGGTGGCGGCCTCGGCGGCGCTGGGGGCTGCGAAATAGCCGAGTAGATAGGTAACGATGATGGCTACGACGATGCACACCACAGGCAAGACTGTGGATTCCATACCTATGGAGATTCCTTGGATAACGTTGGTGGCGGGCCCGGTCTCGGAGGACTGGGCGATGGACTTCACTGGCTTGTGGTTGCCGGTGTAGTACTGTGTGATGAACACGATAGCCAGGCCAAGGGCGATGCCCACGATTCCCGTTCCGGCAAACATATACCAGTTGTCGATGCTCTCGGACTGCCCGAGTATAAGGTACGTCGACACGAACAGGAAGATGACGATCAGGACAATCGTCAGGTAGTAACCAGTGTTCATGACCTTGATTACGTCGGAGGAGTCGTCCTTGAGGCGGACGATAAATATCCCAATCAAGGAGGCGATAAGTCCAAATGCGATGAGCACGAGGGGTAGGTAGATCCAGTTAAACGCCTGTTCCCCCAAGGCGTTGACCACGGCGAGTCCGATGACCATGGATCCGATGATCTCGGCGACGGTAGATTCGAAAATGTCAGCACCGCGGCCGGCGCAGTCACCGACATTGTCCCCGACCAAGTCTGCGATGACAGCGGGGTTCCTGGGGTCGTCCTCAGGAATTCCAGCTTCGACTTTTCCGACAAGGTCTGCACCGACGTCGGCGGCCTTGGTGTAAATCCCGCCTCCTAGTTGGGCAAATAGGGCTGCGAAAGACGCACCGAAGGCGTACCCAACGACAGAGTGAAGGGTAGTGGTCATGTTCTCCCCGCACCAGTAGTAGTAGGTGAGAAAAACTATGAACAAGCCGATGAGGCTAAGGGTGGAGACTGCGATACCGGAGATCGCCCCTCCACGGAAGGACACCTTGAAAGCGTCGTTGAAGGATGTGCGGGCCGCACTGGCGGTCCTGATGTTGGAATTGACGGACACCTTCATGCCAATGAATCCGGACAGGATCGAGAAACCAGCTCCGATGAGAAAGGCGATGGCGACCCTGTAGTTCAGGTAGTTCGAGAAGCTCTCGGTGAAGCCGATGAGCATTATTATGATTGCTACGATGATGCTGATGATACCGATCGTCTTGTACTGGCGCTTGAGGTACGCCATTGCACCGGTCTCGATTGCATCGGAGATCTCCTGCATCTTGGGGGTCCCCTTGTCCTTCGACCAGACGTACTTGAAGAAGTATACCGCGAAGATCATTGCGATGACCGCTGCGACCGGAATTATGAACAATAGAGTTTCCGTTCCGAAGTCTATCATTTTATCGATTCCTTAGCGGGACGTGTATCGAACCGTATAGATAAACCAATCGGTCATACTCTAACGTCGTGAAAGGCCTGCTAGAGAGCGCAAAAAATAGAATTAACGCTGTTCACGGTGTCTCAGGGGAGGAATTCCCGGGGCCGCCAGTCTGTCTTTTATATAATATTCTGAAATTGGTCACTTGTACTTTAGTGGTGTGCGTACACGTTAATAAATATAAGTGATAACCTTAAATTTGAAGTCATTTCTCTCCGCCAGCAAGGCCCTAGTTACTGACGATGAATTGTCCAAGTCCACCGTGATAATTTTGTTGAAGTGTGACTATCCAATAAGGATCATCTACTCTCCCCTGGCTAGTCCCTTATAGGGAAGACGTCAAAGTCGGTCCTGGAGGCTAGCGTCTCAAGGAACCGGATTTAGATAAGTAGACAATAGCTGTTATGAGAGAACACTGGAGAAGGTAGTAGAAGAACAATGGGAAGTGACGTTCGATGCTACGTTTAGTGCATGGTAAGCTGCTAAGGAATTGCTTGAAAACTCGATCGGAATTTCCTTGCAATGTGTCCTTTTTAGTACGAGTTGTGAGGGTGGGATTGAGTCCCACCCTGCTTAGGAGGTGATCCATCTGCAGGTTCCCCTACAGATACCTTGTTA
>CAZIJM010000061.1:0-7860 GCA_964539695.1 uncultured Methanomassiliicoccales archaeon
ACGCTGTGAAATTATTAATGTATATGATCATCCTGTATTTCCTGGTATACTTGTTGCCCAGGACCAACAGGATGAGCAATACTATCGTGATTATGAGGTTGTATTCAATCGATAGTATGTTGTCTCCTTCTTGATCTAACTGCTTGACTAGCTAAGCCCCACAGAAATGGATCCATCTGTGACCAGACCAATCCTTACCTTTTATAGCCCATTTAAATATTTTTAAATCAATTATTTAATAAATTTATATCTATACGGCGGACCAGCGTCTACAATTCTATATAAACAGCATTGGTCGCGAACCACCCTTTCATCGTTACGAAGTACGCCAGAGTCATCTAGACCGTATTCTACGGGTCTCCACCTCGGAGGACCACCCACCTGGTCTAGGTCCCTGAAGTACAGGATCCGGTGGAATATGGACCACACCATCAAGAGGACTGTGGTAACCTCTATTATCACCTCATGGCCACATCGGTGGGCCACTGACGCAAAGATACAAACGAGAGAACCCGATCAGGGCCATATAACTAATGCCAAACATCCCAACTTGCGACTGTGTATGAATATCACTGTTGCGCTGGTGAAGACCAATACAATATGCCTTGAGGGAAATGACCAGGTGTCCGATGCCGGGATTAAAAGGTCGAAGTTCTCGACGGAGAACGGGCGCTCCCTGCACACCAGCGGCTTCAGGATGATGTCGATGATAATGTACGCGACAGCCACTGAGACCGCGACGGACACCCCACACCTACGCCATCCGGGAAGTGGGTCATCAGGAATTCAGGACGAACCTCACCAACCCAGACGTGGCGCTGTATGTGATTTCAACCATAACCTGGTCCGGGTGGACCCGTGAACGGGGTCGAGGAATTGAGGATGTCCAACTCCCAGATGTGAGGAACTAAAGCAAGGTGGGATATAATAGGTGCGCAGGGATGCTCCGCGGGACCGGATGCTCTCAGGGCCTCCCGTGGGCAGCGTCTAGGAACGACTTGCACTTGGCGTACAGATTTACTGTAGGCTAGGTGGTGACCCAACCCGGCTCTGCGTCCACCACATCTAGGTGGGTTCTTCGGCTTAGCACCTCCAGGTCCCGATCGAAATTATCGTTGGCGATGCCGTTGTCCAGCCTGAGTATGTGCTCATAGTGCCCCTGGCTTAGCATCCACCTCATGTAGCCGTCCGGGTCAGGTTCGATTTCCAGGATCTCCATCATCTCAGGGGTTAGATGCCTCATGACTCCCTCGGTCTCCTTCATGTTGGCTTCCATGAAGTCGTCGTAGTTGGTGGCCATTGCGGGAAACATGTAAAGGTAGCCAGTGTACCTCTTCTGGAGGTCCGTGTACCTCGGGCCTCCTCCGATGTTCACGCCCACGCAATCGTGGCATAAGTTCCCCTCATGGTCGCAGAACATGGCGGAAGGCTTATACCCTCTATTCTCGCACCAGGTCGGGATATTCCAATTGTACGATCCGCAGGTGCCCAGGTAGAAACCGATGGCGTCCACGTAAGGCTGCATCCTGCTAGCCAGACCCTCCACCTCGGCCTTTAGTCTCGCGGGATCGGCATGCAGACTAAGATTCAGTATGTAGATCAGAAGGTTGAACCTCCTCTCCGTTGGGGCGTAGCCTCCACCTAGGGCCTCCCCCTCGTCAATCGTCCTGTACGGGACGAAGTTCTTCTCCAGCTTCCTGCATATGGAACCCTCATTGCCGGTCCTGATGACTGCGACATCCTTCACGTCGGAGTCCCTTCTCAGGCACCAAACCAGGTTGTCCTCCAGCATCGGGCATCCAATTATTCCCAGCACCCCGGTTGTCATGCCCATGTGATTCGTCTGTGGGGATTTATACAGTTCGATTCTACGCGGTGACAAACCTCGGATCTCGTGGCGTTCGAAGAATCAAATGCCAAGACCATCACTTACGGGTCATGATCATCACAGTAACACTGTTGCGAATTTATGGAGGATGTCGTCAGTAGTGTCGTCGTGGACAGGATAGCTGACAGCTTGAGGGCGAAGGATATTCACACTTCAGACAATGAGAGAGTATCGTAAAGAGAGACTCCACGAAGAACATGCGATGGATCCTGAATGAGAACGAAGTGCCGGGGATATGGACGTCTTCATCAAGTATAACATATTATTCACCAACAGCAAGATAGACTTTTGCATCGCCGGATACGGCCGTGGGGACAGGGGCACTGCTAGATCATCGAACTCAAGTGATGGTCGGAGGGTATCTGCTGGATCGACATGGAGGGCATCGTTCATGCGGATTTCTACGGCAGGGACGTTCTGCATTCGTCCTACTAGGGTGGTTTTACGCGAATCACCTGGTTAACTTCAACAGTAAAATCGTTAATAAACAAATTGATATCCTTCTCTGCACACATCTCTACACTACATGACGGCGCAAACCGGAGAGATCCTTCTCAAGGATGACGTCTACGAGTACTAGATTAAGCAGACCAGAACATGTCTACTTCAATACGAGGGAAAGTTCTCGAATTTCATACGGAATTCCATATCGAGGTTCAATGACGGCCAGACCATGGATCATATCGAGAATGGGAGGTTTACGGTGTCCACCTCGCTACAGAAATCCCTCAGGTCCGTCCTCAGGAACAGGGACTTCTTCGCTTCTATGGAGAGGCAGAAGAACATCTACGAGATGGTTCTAAAGGGCATCCGAAGGAATTATTTCAACCGCAGGAAGATGATCTACATCGTCAGAGGAGGCCCGAAACGAGGAAATTGGTTTTCGCCCTGAAGCTTCTCGCCTAACCCAACGGAGGATTCGAGGATAGCGACGACAGCGGCTTCATACACACTCTGTACGTGACAAAGACGTTGGACCTACGCGCCACATATTCCAGGGAGCTAAAGTTTCTCGTCAAGGAGCTCGGAGTGAACTCGCTGTTCAAGGGCGCATCCAGCTTCGTAAACTGCGATAAAAACGAGTGCCCCGTGATACTCGTGGACGAGGCTCACAGGCTAGCCGTCAAATCGTCGCAATTCTCCAGAGGGAAGGACCAGATCTGCAGATCATAAACGCGATGATGATCTCGGTGTTCTTCATTGACGAGGACAAGTCCGTCTCCATGCAAGACATCAGGACCATCGATAGGATAAACGAGACCGCCAGAGAGCTCGAGGCGAAGATGGTATCAGACGGGCTCGTCCTGGAGACGCAGTTCAGATGCAGGAGTTTGAGCCTTTACATCGCATGTGTGAACGACGTACTTGTAATCAGAAAGTACAGAGGCCTGGAGCTTCTGGGGACGTTCTCGTACAACATTGAAGTGGTTTTCTCCCCTGATGAGCTCGTCTCTAGGATCAGGGAAAGGAGGCTGGAAGGGTTCAACTCGAGGACATTACCGGGTACTGTTGGGACTGGAAAACCAACGGAAGGAAGAGCTGATACGACATCAACTTCAATAACAGCGATCTGCGACTAAAGTATAACACCTAGATTAACACATAGAGCAACGACGACGCTTACTGCAAAGAAATAGACTGTATCCACTTTAGCCAGGGGCTGAAGTACTATACGGCTGGGTCATTATAGGCTCAAACATAAGATACCGGAACGGAGAAATCATTACAGATCCGACGGCCAGGAACGACATCTGCAAGACCCTCTCTGGGCGAGAGGAGGATCCGGAGCGCACCGACAGGATCATAAGAAACACATATCGCACTCTTATGACCCGCGGATATATGGATATGTCGTCTACTGTGTGGATGAGGTATTAAGACAATACATCAAGTTTTGGCTGAAGATATTCAGTAAAAGTGGCAATCGATTCAGGGGCCACATCTTGGATATCGGATTCGTTTCAGATTGCATTGATCAGAAGTTTCTCACGGCGACGTACAAGACACCGTGGGAAACTTCTAATAAACCGTTGTTTCTATGGCGTTGAAGCCGTCGGACATGACAACTATACAGTCTAGTGCAGCTATTATGACGGTTACAACAGCCACTGACTTAGATAGATTGTTCATGTATGCCTCCAAACGGAGAACAGAAAGGATGGCCTGAGGAAGGGTCTAATTCCCCCCCCCCACCACTACACATTCTATGGTGTACAGAATCATAATCCCCAGCATTCTATTCAAATGTGTTACTATAGAATACAATACGAATACGGAGACACATGGCTGCGGAAACGGACGAGACACGTCTCCGTTTATTGCATTGGCTCATCGAAGTTCTCAATCATATCATGTTGGGAAGCAACTTATGTTTGAGGTGAGATGAACTCATAGGGGCCATGAATCGATGATCAAAAGCAGAGAACAGTGAATCACAAGATGGCATAAGGATGATTGGTCGAGGGACTACGATCCCCCACCGAGCTGCCAGATTGGCAACCTGCGATGCTACTATTATAATTAGACCTAAATAGCAACCGATACCAGTGACTCCCTTCAGCATCGGCATCTATCTTGACTTCGATAGAAACAATAACACTAAGAAGCACGAGACGAACCCCTTTGCACGATATCGGGAGATCAGAGTGCCTCACATTAGCGCTCACAGATGAGCCCTATCCACATGATGTCGAAGGCTGCTCCACCCACAAGCTGCGCAGAGGGTGCTTCTCCCTCATAACGGCTTTAGATGATTGGCGGTAGGAGGGTGAATGCAATCAGGTCCCATGAGAAGTAGGCGTAGGACAAGGCTACGGCCGGCCTAGTAGTGCCGATTATATCTATGCTGATCTTCCAGTGGGTGGTGATCAGAAGCATTGTCGCCGTGCTCGCAGTGTAGCTAAACATCATAGCCGTGGAGATGCGCAGCGCATCTACCAGGAACAGCAAAGCTGTGCTCAGCAGGTAGCAGAGCAACCCGCCAGTGGCCTCGCCTTGTCCTTCCTTCAAACCACATCCCCGTCAGTGTTGCCGTATTTCACCGAGTACTGCCGCACTACTAGGACAGGAATGACGGTGGTTGTCAGCAGCGTGACGGCGGCTGATATAACCATCCCGACGGGATCTTCCGCCCGGAGATCCAGGAAGATGAACACGATCGCCGACAGAACCTGGGCGTGGGTGGAGTCTGACACTGTCTTGGACACGCGGTTGGCCCTTGGGGGGGGGGACCTTCTCCTCGTACAGACAGTGGGGTCGTGGAGTTTTATCGCAGACCCCCGAAGACCTCGTTCAGGACCTGATCCTCCAGGTCGTCCATACCGGACCCGTTCTCCAGGACCACCCATCCCTCGGACAGCCCCAGCATCCTCCTGCGAACGACCTCCAGCCTGTCGGGCCTCTCGAACATCTCCAGCTTCTCCCCGCGGTTTCTGATGCGCTCCATGGCCATCACCGGGTCCACATCCACCAGGACGGCTATATCCGGAATCGGGAGCACTTGCGAGATCATACGGTAAGCCCTTCTGCACAGGCTGTCCGGGAGGTATGCCACAGCCATAATGTATCTGACAAAGATCACGTCGTCCACGTCCCTGCACCCCCTGCCGCGCATGACCCCCAGGGAGTGGAGGATGTCCAGCATATAGAACAGGATCGACAGGAGCATGGCCACTTTCCCCTCCATCCTGAGGAACGCCAACTCGATCCTGCCAACGGCGGTGTCCCTGTTCGGGTGCGTAATGATCTTAACCTTATGGCCCTCGGATGCCAGGTGGTTGGCGATAATCGCGGCTGTCGTGCTCTTACCCGAGCCGTCCATCCCGTCCACCACATACCATGTCATGCAATCACAGCCCCAGCAGAACCATGGCCGATGTTATAATCAGTGGCATTATTATATTGTCGTACTTCCTGAAATACAGGGCCTTCAGCGCCATCGCCAGGGCCCTAGCGGTGACCACCACCTATATGGGTATGACGGCGGAACTGCCCTCAATTGGATAAAGCCCGGAGGTGGTCAACCATTCGTAGAACAGACAATCGCCGCGACCATTACCGCCGTGCCTGCGAACACCTCAATAAAGCTCTCCAGCGACTTGCTATTAACTGTTAAACGACTCCTAAATCTCTTCCCCACGATGCTGTATATGCCGCCCCCCGAGTCATGGCCACGATTCTGATTGTCGCCGCGGTCCAATGGTCCCAAAAAACGCCAACAAGATGCCAATTCTTACAACGTACAGGAACAACCCGGTGCTGTGGCCTTTTTTGTTATCCAGATCACCCAGCCTGGAATTGGAGATGGCATTGTCCATGAATATGGGCGCGAACAGGATGATATCGAACGGGATCGTGAAAAAGACTAGTGTAATCCAGTTCTGAACATCCACCTGACGAACACAAAAAGGCTGACACCCATATGGACCACCTTACGGGAGTCTACGGACGACCCCTCCTGTCTAGGGCGAGCGCGGTGACCAGGGATAAGCCTATTATCAGGTATACCAATAGAAGTCCGATGATGTCCTGAGATGTCACGTTCTCACAGAGCCTAGGTCTTCAGGTCTATAAAACCTAGCGCGTCCAAGTGGCCGACCTGAGGGCACCTGCGATGGGGACGAAAGACCATATACCCGTATGATTTTGGTGTGGCGTGAACAGATACCTCCAGCTTTTCAGAGCTGGTAATGCGATTATGGGCGTCGTAGGCGTCACCGTGGCATCCTTCATGGCCGTAGGGACGGGCATGGTCGACCAATGGCTCAACCTTTTAATATCGGCCGTGGTCGTCTTCATGTTCATATGCGGGGGCAATGCCCTCAACGACTACATCGACCACGAAATCGACCGGACCGCCCATCCGAACCGCCCCATACCTTCAGGCAGAATGGACAGAAGGATTGCCCTCCGCACCGCACTGATGATGCTGAGCAGTTCGATGGTTGTCTCGCTCCTTACGCTGAACCTCGTTTGCATCGCAAGCGTCGCCGTTGCCTGCATCCTGATGGTCTCCTATGAAACCGCTTTAAAGCAGAGAGGGTTCGTAGGCAACGTAACCATCGCCGTCCTCACCAGCATGATGTTTCTCCTTGGAGGTGCCGCCGTCGGGAATGTGGAGGGGAATGTGGTGGTTGCGCTGATGGCCATGCTAGTCTCTGTGGGGAGAGAGATCGCCAAGGATATCGAGGACATGAACTCCGACAAGGGTAGGCTCACTCTGCCCATGAGATTCGGCGTTAGAGCCTCCGCCGCCCTGGCCTGCGTGTTCTTTGTCGCCGGCCCGGTACTCAGTGTTCTCCCAATACTGGAGCACACCTATGGACCCCTGTATTACACCGTCGTGGTTGCGGACGCGATCTTCATATATTGCGCCGCCGCAGTGTTCCGCAGCCCTTACATGGCCCAGAAGTGCGCTAAGCTGGCCATGATCGTCGCACTGGTATCCTTCATCCTCGGAGTGATCAGGTTCTGACCCAACTATTGAGACAAACGCGATTTATATCGGTGTAGACATTCGTCACCCAGTGAACCCGTGAAAATTCATATTTTCACTCCGTCCCCTCGGATCTATCCTCCCCACGGGCACCACAGACTTGGTCGGCGATCCCTGCGATTGGTCCCACAAGGGATCTCCACTTCGTCAAACCGCCCCATGTTGGACGCACACGATCGGTTCCTGTCCCTGATGTTAGATGCCTTAATGCCAAGAAAAACACCGTGATGTACACCAGTACCACGACAAGTGAAATCCAGGAAAAGTTGTCACCGGCATGCATGCTTTGATGCACTCGGTCACATGGGTTAGCGGCAGGAGGCTGATCGCCGCCTAGATCGTATTCAAAAGGGAGTCGAACAAGAATATAGTGTCGCACAGGAATCAGAAATTTCTGTTGTCACGACATTAAAGGTTTGTTAAGAAATAATTTTATGTTTTTTCCCTCGAAAAGATGATGTAGTTTCATTCCTTGTGC
>CAZIJM010000062.1:0-7813 GCA_964539695.1 uncultured Methanomassiliicoccales archaeon
CTCTATGTCCATAGGAGATCCCCTCAGACCCTGCGTCCTCTACGTCCGCCCTTCTTCTTGGTACCGTCGTGTGGTATAGGTGTAACATCCTCGATTCTGCCGATCTTTAGGCCGGCCCTGGTGAGGGCGCGAATCGCCGCTTGAGCCCCGGGACCGGGGGACACGGACTTGTTGCCTCCTGGAGCACGAACCCTAACGTGGATCCCGACGAACTCCTTCTCCTTGGCAACCTCGGCGACCTTTTCGGCTGCTTTCTGGGCCGCGTATGGTGAGGACTCATCCTTGGCCTGCTTAACAACCATTCCTCCAGTAGCCTTGGTGATGGTCTCAGCACCGGTTATGTCGGTCAACGTAATCATGATGTTGTTGTAGCTGGCGTAGATGTTGGCAATTCCCCATTTTGCTGTCATCAATGAACACCGTCCTCTGCTGTGATTCCCGCCTTCTCAGCGTCTGCCTTGGCCGCAGTGGCATCAGCCATCGTCTGGTTCGCAGAGATCCTCATAGGGTGCATCTCGTCGGTGAAGGGAGATGTGGGATTGAACTCGATGGACGATTCCTCGGCTCTAGTGACCAGATATCCGGGAACAGTCACTCTGTGGCCGTTCATGAAGATGTGGCCATGGGTGATCATCTGTCTAGCTTGCTTGATGGTGCTGGCCAGTCCCTTCTCATAAACGATGGTCTGCAAGCGCCTGGACAGGACGTCCTCATCCTTTAGGGTGAGGATGTCGTTCAGGTTGGAGCCGACTGGGAGGTAGCCAAGGCGTCCGCATTTTATCAGCAGGGCGTCGGCCTCGATCTTAGCCTGTTCGTCGCCAGTCCTTAGGCGGGCTTGGAGGTCCCTGGACTGCTTCCTCAGATTCCTAAGGATGGTCTCGGCCTTCCAGACTTCGGTCTTGTTCTTCAAGCCGAAGGCGCGAACGACCTCGACCTCTGCCTTGATCCTCTCTCCCTGCCAGGGATGGGAGGGCGTGTCATACGTCTTACGTGAAAACTTAGGGTCTCCCATTCAAACCACCTTAGGATTTCCTCTGGACACCCATGGTGAGTCCGTGCCTTCCGTTAGACCTAGTCCTCTGTCCGCGCACCTTGTGGCGGCCCTCGTGTCTGATTCCGCGGTAGCAGCGAATCATCTTCATCCTATTGATATCGTCTTTTTGGATGATGTCAAGGTCGTTGCCGAAAAGGTGCATGTCTGCTCCAGTCCCGTAGTCCATCTGCCTGTTGATAGCCCAGGCGGGGGCGTACTCGACATATGATTTAACAAGTGCTTCTATCTCCTTGACCTTTTCGTCTGAGAGAGACCCTATCCTCATGGCAGGATCGACGTTGGCTCTCTTGGCGACAATTTGGGCGACTCTCTTCCCGACACCTTTAATGCTCTGGAGTCCAACAACGGTCTTCTTCTGACCGTCGATGTCAGTATTAACGATACGAACGATAAAGTTGAAATTCTCGTCCTCTGTTTGCTGCTCTTTCTTCTTAGCCATTGCGCTAAACCTCCGTAAATGCCTCCCAGATTCGCCGGGTTGGATGCAAGCTCCCATTTCTCATATGGGAAGGAGCTCTCAGTGTTCATCCCCCGGAACATGAGTCGAGGGCGGGTCCTGAGTTTACGCAAGGCTCTGATGTTCTTTTTATTAATAAAAGATTGGATAGCAACGCGTTTAGACCTCTGGATACGCCCAGGATCAAAGTCCTTGCGGAAATCCATCGAACTCTTCGGGGAGACAAGGAGGTCCGCTGTGGTGCTGGAACAGATGGATATTGGGATGGATGGATCGGGGCGATGACGCGCATCCACATTGCGATTATCGCCTGCACCGGGATGGCCGATTCGGAACGCATTCGGCCAGAGAAGCCAAATTACCCTTTCGAATCTTCCCCCCCCCCCCCGCGTTCGGAGTACAGCTTCTAGAACTCTTAGACCACCAAGCCGGGGTCGTACCTCTCCTCGGGGCGATGCCCCGTAACCGTGACGGTCCCCACGAACATTTTCCTACCCTGATACTCGTCGTACAGGGCGAGGCACATGACACAGAGGACGGTCTTGTCCATAGATAGTGGAAGGAAAGCGTACATCGGATGCAAGACAAGTCCTTTCGCCCGTCACCAGGACGACTTTACCTTTCCTCTCGAACTCTCTGTTCATCACCAGGTTTATCGCGTCTAACGCTCCGGTCACATCGACCCTGTAGCAGTAGACCAATAATGATTGTCCTTTCGATCGAGCCCAAAGTCTGGTCTCACCATGCTGACGTTGTGGAACAGGACGTCAAGGATGCCCTACCTCTCCCTTATCGATCCGATTGTTGCGAACATAAGGTCCGGGTCCGACTTGTCCATGACCGCCGTGTTCGTCTTGATCCTCTTTGCCTTGAATTCCTGAGTATACCTGTCAAGATGCTTTGCGTTCCTGGACATGAGCATCATACGGAACCTTTCGTGCCCAAATCTTTCGACCACGTGGTTGCCGCATTATCTGTCCGCTTCGATCACGAATATCGTCTTCTTGTCATCCGTTATGGATGTTCATTGCCCTTTCGTTTGCTCCTCGGCCCTCATGATACAGGTCATTGCGTTAAGGCTCCTGAAAATCCGATATGAGGTAGGCATTGAGAGATGACCCTCCCAGGAAGTCAGTGTCATTCCCCATCCTGATGTTATCGGCGGCGTGGGCGGTGAGCTAGAGCTCGCATCCGCCCTGCACCAACAGAAAATGGAACATTATTATCTTCCTCTGCGCCAGGTCCAGCTTTCCGCAGGTATAACAGTCGCTGAAGCAGTTGGTGGCCGACCAGCAGTTAATGTGTCCGACCCTCCAGGCCTCGGCCATCTGGGGGCCGAGATCTCCACATGGACGTCCGTGCCCCTCTACAGGTGATTCTCCATCGTGGTGGTCGTCTGGCCCTTGAGCGGGAAATCGACTCCACGAGCCTCCAGGATTTCGTTCGAAGTGTCAATGAACGGCCTCGTCCTGCCGATATCGAGGTAATCCAACGGCCGTAGACAACATCTTTCAGTATTACCAGCGTCAGTCTGACATCCAGCGTCCTGGAGCTCTCGGTCCTGAACTCCTCCAGCCTCTGGCATCCGATCAGCGTAGAGACAATCACCATGTGTATGATGACGTCGTTAAGGGTTTGGCCCTCTTTGTTGACGATCTTATCGAAGACGAAGTGATTGAACCTCTCCGCGAATTCCAGGTCGGTCTCGTGATAGTCCCTTATGCGACACCCCAAGGATTGGTCATATTTGTATTTGGATGCAAGTTCAAGAAAACCGTCGATACCATAGAGCTCAATCATGTGGGAATGTCGTCTAGGAATGGGACTGACTCGAGAGCGACAACCTCCAATCCCCGATACTGATGGTCTCGGGTGCGAATCCGTGTTAGAACACGAACTCTTTTGAGACTATTTCGGGTTTTTCAAGTTGAAAGCGACACCGTACAACACAGTTATCTCCTCTATCTCGTGATAGTACCTGTGATCGTGTATCTGCTGCAGCGCCAAATGTGCCAGCTCCTTGTGGGGGGGGCTTCTCCTACGAGACTCTTAAAGCCCATACGCTTGAACTTCATGACGATATTGGGTCCGCTGTCGCTACGGCGTACCAGACGGTTGTTGTGGTACTCTTCTCCGATTCGAAGTCTACAGTGATCAAATAGTTCTCGAACAGGTTTATAAGGAGGCCTACGATGAACGCCTGGTAGTTGTGCTCGTGGTCGAGCACCTTGCTGCTGATGGCTGTCATCAGGATATCGTTCAGAATGGACCTCATCCTTTGCATATCGTATGATAAGATGGCTTTAAACAACCCTATCAACTTCCCGTTCAGCCGTTTACATCAAGTTTGAAGATAATCATGTCGATGTACACTCCGAACATCTCCCTATTCGGATTGACAGCCTCATCCCCGTCAGTCCTTATTGCTGTCAGATATCCGGTTATGATCAAGACACTATAGATGCCGATCGACCTGTCGCTCAGTCGGCAAAGGTCACCTTGGCATCCAGATTCGACGAGACCCTCCCCTGGAGTCAAGAATGAGCAAATTCTTATATGTCTCACGATCCAGTACCAATAACAGGTTATCTACGATCGAGTTTTCACTCGTCCCTTCTAGTACGGTCCGGATTCGAACTTCTCATCGATGTAATTCAGAATACTCCAGAGGTTGTAAATGTCGGCGTTGCTGAAGCAGTACCCGTCATGCCACTCTCTTCTTCTCGAATCTCTCCGTCTGGCCGAAATCCAAGCACAGCTTCTTAACCTCGGACGATGTAAACCAAATATCTCGTCTATGTCAGTGTTCAGAATATTGTTTACATTCAGATTGTTCAACCTTGAGAATATGTTCTCCTTGGCAATCTGCATCACCCCATGACCACAGCCCAGTTTCAGGAAGTCGTTGTCCTTTAGTGCCGAAAAAAGGAAATCCCTTATAAATTTCAAGATCGTTTTCTGATTCTGTGTCCTGTATGCATCTGACGGAGCTATCGTATTTGTCACAATTATGATGATCTTGCGATCGTAGTGGACTTGGAGCGTATTCGAAAACAGATGCAGTCGTTGAACAACGTCGCCTCGTCGACCTTCATATCGAGGATGTCATCGAACAGTATTCTCTCCCTCGGACATATGGCCTCCGAGTTCACAAAATCTAGAAGATGCTGAATGCTGGACATTTGAAACTGGACAGATGAGATAAACAAAACATACGACTTTGATCTTAATTCCTTCATGTCAAGGCGGATGACCGGCGACAAATTCTTCTTCGAGTTGTCAAGGCGCAGCCTACTTTTCTTAAGTCCGTCGAATCATGTGTTCCCGGAATATTTCATATTCGTGTAACGTCCAACATAGTGAGGTTGAAGGATTCTCTGAACCTGCAGGACCTCGTGAAGAGAAAGGCCTCTACCCTGTTTTTCGCAAGGAATTGGTCGATTAGTGGAGACTTGTCCACGAAATAAAGCCAGAGCTCAGGGACTTTCCTGAAATCCTGGATTCTGATCGGGACGCCTTCATGTATGTGCATCCTGATTACCGATAATAGATGTTTTTTCCAGACAAGATGCACAGGGCACATGCCCTTCGAGGTCCTAACCTCCAATTCCGAAATTGGTTGTACCGAAATAATCTGTTGGAATAGGTTGGATTCACGACCAAAATACTTATGAAAATAATATGAACTCATCGAAGAACCTTAGATACGCCGGTATGGTGCTGGGGAAGGGATTCGAACCCTTGAACCACTAAGGAAGGGATCTTGAGTCCCTCGCCTTTGACCATGCTCGGCTACCCCAGCTTGGAAGATGAGGAAAGGGGTTTGGTTAATAACTTTTACGGGAGGGTGGTGACCTCTCCGCGTCTTCCGTCGATGTAAAAAGTGTACTCGTGCTGGGACACGATGCCACCCTTAACCTCGATAAGTTGGGCGTAACTGGAGAGCACCCCGTACCTAATGAGGGTCCTGACATGCTTCTCCGCATCGGGGAAGTCGCAACTCCTGGCACAGAAGGGGAAGGTCTTGAACTCCCTCTTGACGTACTCGAAGAACTCTCTCACCTTGGAGTCGGTGATCTCTCTTTCTCTGAGGATCCTCACGATGTTTCCAGGCTTGCCATTCTTGACCTCTCCTGCCCCGTTGGTGGCAAAGGGTTCGATGGCCACGATCATACCCGTCTTTATCTGGGTCGTCTCACCGGAATCGTAGTTAGGAACTGACAGACCAGCGTGCAAGTTATAGGGCTTAATCTGGTGGCCACACAGATTCCTAATGGGCTGGAATCCCTTGCCTGTGATGGTCATCTCCACTGTCCTGCCGATCTCAGTCAGGGGCACCCCATCTCCGATGAACTCGGCCACGGTGTTCCTGGCGGTCTTGGAGACTTCCACAAGGTCCCTGTATGTGTTCGTCCCCACCTCGACGGTGCCGGCTGTGTCGCCGATGAACCCATCTAGCTCGGCACCGCAGTCGACCTTGACCACGTCCCCGACCTGGAACACTGTCTTGTCGTTGCAATTCGGGGTGTAGTGGGCTGCGATCTCGTTGATGCTGATATTGCACGGAAACGCGAGGCCGCATCCGTGCTCGCGGATGTACCCCTCCACCTCTTGCGCTACATCGTAGAGTTTCACGCCCTCCTTTACCATGGAGAGCCCGAGCTCCCTCGCGGCTCCAGACACTTTGCCTGCTATACGGAGTTTCGAAATCTCCTCCTCGCTCACCATTCCAACACTTCCTTTATCTTGTCGATCGGGATAGCACCCTGGCGAACTATCTCGACCTCTCTGTCCATGAGCCAGACAATCGTGGAGGGTTTCCCGAGGGCGCAAGGTCCGGCGTCGATGTATGTGTCAACGGAGTCCCCGTAGTCGGATATGGCCACGTCGACGTTGACGGCGTCTGGGTATCCGTGGATGTTGGCGGATGTAGCCACAATGGGGCCTGTGCGCTTGATAAGCTCCAGGGCGAACCTGTTGTCCGGGATCCTGATGCCCACTTTCTAGGAGGAGGACGTCACGATATCTGGCACATTGGACTGTTTCTTGATTATAATGGTAAGAGGACCAGGGAGGAACGCCTTAATAAGCTTATCAGCATTCTCGTTCAGGACTGCGACGCTCTCTAGCATAGCTTTGTCAGAGACTGCAACGGAGAGGGGCATGTCGAACGGCCTATTCTTGGCGATATACAGGTTCTTGACCGCCGATTCGTTGTAAATGTCCACGCCGATCCCGTAGACTGTCTCGGTTGGGTACACAATGAGCCTTCCTGCTGCCACATCCTCCGCAGCAACGGCGACAGCCTCTTCGCAATGGGCGTCGAAGCCGCGGGTGTAATCGCATTTGATGATCTTCATTTATACACCTACCAATGTCATGACCCTCGCCAGCATGGCAGGGTCATAGTTAATGCATATGCTTCCATGACCCGGATACAGTTCCTTTATATCGATATTGCTAAGGGCCCGAATCGAATTGCGGAGAGCAATCATGTCGCCTCCGGGGAAGTCTGTGCGGCCAACTCCTGCTTCGAACAAGGTGTCACCGGAAATCAATGTCCCAGCTATCCCGTCGTAGAGACATATCCCGCCGGTCGTATGGCCAGGTGTCCATATTACACGGAAGTTCCTTGTCCCCAGATCGATGACATCCCCGTCGCGGAGGTCTCTGACATCTACAGGTTCGAAATCGTAGCCGAACATGTCGCTGAGGGTGTGGACAGAATCGCCCCTCCTTATGCAGTCGGCATCGGGCCCCCCGGCGTAAGCAGGGCATTTGAATTCGCGGATCAATGCTGCGAGCCCTCCGGTGTGGTCGAAGTGACAATGGGTCAGGATGATCATGTCAAGACCTCTGTCTCCAAGAATACTGTGGATACCGGCAACCACACAGTCGTGGTCGAGCCCGGATCCGGTGTCGACAAGCATGGTTCTCTTGTCTACGACGAGGTAGATGTTTGAATCAAAGGGAACGCTTGATTCGATCCTGAATATAGACATCGAGATGGCTAAAGTCTGAACATATTTAACCATAGAGCTGAAGCTTCAATATAAGGGATGATGAAGAAATAAGGAAGCTTCTCTAGAGAATGAGATATGATTCATACGAAACCTGTTTAACTGCTAGATCACACTTCAGCGACGTTTAAAGAACTTTAGTAAGCCAAGACTGAATACCTCGGCGAACCTCAGCACTTACATCCGGCTTCTATCAAACTCGTCATTTACGAGCGTTCTATAGGTATCTCTTTTTTAAGGTGGCTTCGAGCTTAGATGCCTTCAGCTCTTATCCACTGCCGC
>CAZIJM010000063.1:0-7637 GCA_964539695.1 uncultured Methanomassiliicoccales archaeon
CGGTCTGATGACCGACTCAGTCCGTCACGTCTATCTAATTCTGCAATAGTGTTCGGCTCTTGTAAAAAAATATAAACGGTAGTCACAACTTCTGAATTTCGAAAGGGACACGATGGAGACACTAAAGATTGTCGAGGCTAACCCTTACTTCCTCCCGCACCATGGCGGGATTGAGAATAGAATGCACATCACCAGCAAGCACTTCGCCAGTTTGGGCCATGACGTCACGGTCCTAACAGCGCAGCTCCCTGGCACCCCAACAGAGGAGGACACGGAGTACGGCTATAGGGTTGTCCGCGTGCCCTCTAAGTTCTTCAACGTATACAACCCGCCTTATGTCACTAGCAGGGGCGTGCTCGAGGCCCTGGAGTCCCTGGGGCCCGACATCGTGAATTACAATTACAGATGGGCGTTCTCCTTTGACGGAGACGTCTCCAAGTACGGCGGGAGGAAGGTGTTCACTTATCACAACATGTGGGGGGAGGGCATCGGATACCAGAGGTACATCTCCGAGGTCAACGATAGCCTCTACAAGAGGAAGCTGGACCGCTACGACCACATTGTCGCCGTCACCGATTATGTGCGCGATGACCTCATCCGCCACGGACAAGACCCCCGGAGGGTCACAACCGTCGACAACTGCTTGGACGAGGTCCCTCCGCTGTCCGACGAAACCGGCAACTTCATCCTCAGCCTCGGCAGGATGGTGGCCACTAAGGGTCTGGAGTACCTGATCGAAGCCATGAGAAACGTGGAGTGCAGGTTGGTCATGAGTGGCATGGGCCCGGAGGAGAAACGCATCAGGAAGTTGGTGGCCAAGTACGGCCTGGAGGACAGGATTGACATCCGCGGATGGGTCTCCGAGGAGGAGAAGGGCCGCCTGATGTCCACTTGTAGGTTTTTCGTCATGCCGTCCCTATACGAATCCTACGGCCTGGCAGCGCTAGAAGCGCTGTCCTATGGGAGGCCGATCGTTTGCACCGATGTGGACGGCCTTCCGGGCAATGTAAGAGATGCCGGATACTACGTGAGGCCTCGCGATTCAGCCTCTCTGGCGGAGGGCATCAACCGCCTGCTTTCCGATCCCGATCTCCGGGCGGAATTATCGGCCAACGCCGTAAGGGTGTCTCGCGTGGTCACCTGGGACAGCCAGATATTAAAGCTGGAGGTGCTCTACCGTTCCGTTGTAGATGGTAGCATTGACGGGTAATCCAGGATGGTGGACGTAGGGCAGTTCCTATTCGACATCTTCAGCGTCGACGGTAGTTGGGGCTTGGTTCTGTGCATCTTCCTGATATTCCTCATCGACGCCTTCCTGTTTCCAACGGTCCCGGAGCTATTTTCATCCTTGGATTCTCCTACAACCCATCCATCTAGTTTGGCATCGAGCTTATCCTAGTAGCCATCGTGGCAGAGTGGATCGGTATAGTCTTACTGTACTACGTAATCAAGCACATTCACATTCCAGAAAAAGTCTCTCGTATAGTGGGAAAGTACATAGACTTCTTGCTGTTGAAAGACAAGAAGCTACTACTGCTGAACCGTATAGCCTCCACAATCCCCTTTACGGGCGCGTTCATCCACATCCTGGATGGGACCGAGGAAGTGCTGGTTCTACATCACCCTCGGTTGAATCCTAAAATACGGGACCATCATGCTCCTTAGCGAATACGTGTATGACTGTTATACAAAATCTGCGCAGACCATGACGATCGTCATACTCTTCATCATCCTAGGCGTGAGCTTCCTATTGTCGTACACGGTCAAGCGTAGAAACGGTCTAACCTGCCCCCGCAGGAACCTCCCCCCCCCCCACTAAGGATTAAGGCGGATGCCACCATCCACCTGCGATAGCAATGAAGGCAGTGATCTTAGCCGGCGGCTTCGGCACGAGGATATCCGAGGAGAGTTATCTTAGGCCCAAACCGATGATTGAGATCGGGGACAAGCCTATACTTTGGCACATCATGAAGATCTATGGTGTCCACGGGATTACGGACTTCGTGATATGTGCAGGCTACAAGCAGCATATGATCAAGGAGTACTTCTCGAACTATGCGCTGTACAACAGCGATGTGACCTTTGACTTCAGGGATAATGATATTATCGTTCACTCCAATGAATCTGAGCCTTGGAACGTTACTATCGCAGACACCGGCCTGAACACCATGACCGGCGGACGCGTGAAACGTATAAAGAAATACCTGGAAGACGACGAACCATTCTGTCTCACATACGGCGATGGAGTCACCAATGCACCTATCACGGACACGATAGAGTTCCACAGGAGATCCAGCAAGCTGGCGACCATCCTGGCTGTCCGCCCTGAGGGCCGTTTCGGCATCCTGGATATGGCTGGGGACGACGTGAGGGCATTTAGGGAGAAGAGCATCGACGATGTTGGGTGGATCAACGGCGGGTTCATGGTGCTAGAGCCGGAGATCACCGATTACATCGACGGTGACTCCACCACCTTAGAGCGCGAGCTAATCGAGAGGCTGGCCGCGGCAGGGCAACTTAACGCATACAGGCACGACGGCTTCTGGCAGTGTATGGACACCATGCGCGACAGGGACAGGCTCCAGTCTCTCTGGAACTCCGGTAGCGCACCCTGGAAAGTCTGGTGATCTCGATGTCCCTGTCTAGGTACTTCCGCGGGAAGAGCGTGTTCTTGACTGGGCACACGGGGTTCAAGGGCTCATGGATGTCCGTCCTGCTGAACTGCATGGGAGCTGAGGTGCACGGATACTCCCTGGAACCGCCCACCGACCCCAATGCCTACGCGGCGGCGGATCTGGACTCCATTGTGGACTCCAAAATTGGGGACATCCGCGATTTCGATTGCCTCCTATCGTTCTACAGAAAGGCGTCCCCGGACATGGTCATCCACATGGCCGCCCAGTCCATTGTCAAGGAGGGTTACAAGGATCCTAGGAGGACTTACGAGACTAATGTAATGGGCACGGTAAACATCCTAGAATGCCAAAGGCTGTGCGGGACCGCGGCCTCGTTCCTCATCGTCACCACGGATAAGGTTTACGACAACACCAAGACTGACCACCTTTACAGGGAGAGCGACCCGTTGGACGGCTACGACCCATACTCAAACTCTAAGAGCTGTTCCGAGCTGGTTACCAACAGCTACTGCAGGAGCTTCCTGTCCGGGAGATGTGCGGTGTCCACCGCCAGAGCCGGGAACGTTATCGGAGGGGGCGACTTTGCGCCGGACAGGATAATTCCCGACTGCGTCAGGGCAGCTATAGCCAACAAGAGGGTGAGACTCAGGAATCCCAACTCCGTTCGCCCTTACCAGCATGTGTTGGAGCCGCTGCACGCTTATCTGACGATCGTGGCCGCCCAATCCTCGGACACCTCCCTCGCGGGCATGTACAACGTTGGTCCCAGGAAAGAGGACTGCGTCACTACTAGCGAGTTGGCCTCCATATTCTGCGAGTGCTGGGGCGATGAACTAGAGTGGTACGCGGAAGACGACAACGGGCCCCACGAGGCTAACTTCCTGAGTCTAGATAGCTCGCTGATAACAGAGAGGCTCGGATTCAAGCCCCGTTGGAACATCCACGAGGCGGTCTCCAGAACAGTGGAATGGACTCGGGCATGGATCGATGGTGAGGACGTGCTCGGGGTCATGAGGCGCCAGATATCTAATTACGAGTTAGGCCGATGGAATCAGTGGTCGTAACAGGAGCCAATGGGTTCGTAGGAAGCGCCCTAGTCAGGGAACTGCTCTCTCAAGGAATCGAGGTGTACGCAGTGGTTCATAACGGTCGCCGTGACACCCTGGAGAACGCCGACGACCTGCACATCGTGTCCTGTGACATCAGGGCGATCCACGAGTTGGAGGGAAAGGTTCCAGTCGGGGCCTGCGACACGTTCTATGATATGGCATGGGATGGGTCTACGGGATCAAAGCGCGCTGACGTCAAGCTCCAGCTGGACAACGTGGCATGGACCGTGGATGCCCTGAGGATCGCCAAGGCCCTAGGATGCCGGAGGTTCCTCCATGCGGGGTCTATCATGGAGCACGAGACCATGGTCGCCGGGTACAGACCGGGGAATCGTCTCGGGACCGGGTATATCTACGGATGTGGGAAGATCGCGGCCCACATCATGTGCAGCGCCGTGGCGACCGACATCGGCATGGACATCGTCTGGCCGCTCATCACTAACGCCTACGGCCCGGGGGAGCACAGCTCAAGACTGGTGAACACTACGATTCGCAAGTGCATCGATGGCGTTGAGCCGCAATTTACCACTGCCACGCAAAACTACGACTTTATCTACATCGACGACGCCGCCAGGGCGTTCCGTATGATCGGGGAGTCCGGTATGCCATTCAACGAGTATCCGGTCGGGAGCTCCGTGGTGAGGCCGTTGAAGGAGTTCCTTTTGGAGATGCGTGAGGCGATCGCGCCAGACCTAGAGTTCAGGTTCGGGGACATTCCGTTCACCGGCGTGGACCTACCACTCTCGGCGCTTGACTACTCGCTAACCGAAAGGGACACGGGCTTCAGAGCAGAGGTGTCCTTCGGGGAAGGCTGTAAGCGCACGATGGAATGGATGTTGAGGGAAGGATGAAATGGTACAGAGGTTCGAATTCAGGAAGACGGGTATAGAGGGACTGATTGAAATCGTACCGTTCTGTGCAGAGGATGACAGGGGGTACCTGACCAAGGACTACTCGAAGGAGGTCTTCGAGGCCAATGGTATCAGGCACGATCTGATGGAAGTGTTCTACACCACCAGTCGCAGGGGCGTGGTGAGGGCGCTGCACTTTCAAAGGGAGAAGCAGCAGCCGAAGTTGGTTAGGTGTATCCACGGGCACGTGTGGGATGTGGTGGTGGATCTGAGGAGGAACAGCCATACGTTCAGAAGGTGGGAGTCATTTGACCTCTACGGGAACAACCGCAGGGAGGTGTTGGTCCCGGCTGGATGCGCACATGGGTACCTTGTTCTGGAGGAGTCCATAGTCTCGTACAAGTGCTCTGAGAAGTTTTACGGGGAGTTCGACGACGGGATCAGATGGGACGACCCCGACATAGGTGTCGAGTGGCCGCTGGACTTGATAGGCGGGAGAGGGAGCGTCAACCTATCCGACAAGGACCTGGGTCTCCAGACATTCATGGAATTCATGGACAGATATGGTGGGTTCCGATGAAGTACGTCGTCGTTGGTTGCGGGCTCTCGGGCGCGGTCGTCGCCAGATTCGTCGCCGAAAGAGGGGATAATGTCACGATTTGGGAACGTAGGCACCACATCGGCGGCAACTTGCACGACCATGTAGACGGGAGAGGGTTCCTAGTTCAGGACTACGGCCCTCACACGTTCCATACCTCTGACCCAGAGCTTTTCGAATATATGAGCCGGTTCTGCGATTGGGACCCATATGTCCTGTGTTGCGGGGCAGTCTGGGACAGTGCCTATACTCCGACGCCCTTCAACTTCACCACAATCGACACATTCTTCGACGCGGAGGTTGCTGAGCGCATCAAGACAAACCTCCTCCGGAGGTTCTCCGGGCGCCCGACGGTCACCGTCGTGGAGGCGCTGGAAGACCCCGACCAGGTTGTGAGGATGTACGCGGAGTACCTGTTCGAGAAAGACTATCGTCCCTACACGTCCAAACAGTGGGGAATCCCGCCGTCGGAGATCGACCTAAGCGTCCTAAAGAGGGTGCCGCTAAGGCTGTCCTACGACGAGGGGTACTTCGACGACACTTACCAGGCGATGCCTCGGACGTCCTTCACGGATTTTTTCGAGAGGCTCCTTAACCACCCGAATATCAGAGTGGAGCTGGGGGTCGAGGCGCTGGACCGTCTGTCCTTATCCGGTAGAAGGATCCTGGCTGACGGCTCTGATGACGTTCACGTGGTCTACACCGGGGCGCTGGACGAGTTGTTCGGGTACGTCCACGGAAGACTCCCGTACCGCTCGCTGGAATTCGAATTCCGCTATTCGGATGAGGACTCTTTTCAGCCCGCGTCTGTGGTGGCCCACCCCCAAGACGAGAGCGTTGTCCGCATAACGGAGTATAAAAAGCTACCGGTTCAGGACGGGGAGGGAACCGTGTACGCACTGGAGAGGTCCCTGGAGTATATCCCGGGGACCGGTTTAGAGCCTTACTACCCAGTATTGACCGAGGAGAGCAGGGCGATCCACGCAAGGTACGTGGAAATGGCCAAGGCTGTCGGGAACCTGTCGTTCTGCGGCAGGCTAGCCGACTTCAGGTACTACAATATAGACCAGGCACTCAGGCGCGCTCTCGATTTGACTGGGACTCTATGATCAAGAGCGGCCCTTCGCGAGTCTCCTCCTTTTCTCCTCGATTACTAACTTGTACAGCCCTTCCAGTTTCCTGGCGCTGCTATCCTCGGAGTATGACCTTGCCCTCTCCATGGCGGCGTCCCTAATGCGGTCGTCCATGCTGGCGTCCAAAGCCTCGACGACGCGCCTAGCCATATCCTCTATGCCACCCTCGAACAAGAACCCATTCTTATTGTCCACAATGATCTCCTTGAAAGCTCTGACGTTGGGTACCACAATGGGGACCCTGCAGGCCATGGCTTCCATCAGGCTGAGTCCTTGGGTCTCGAACCTAGAGGCCGAAACGCAGACGTTCACCATAGTGTAGTACTTCGGGAGATCCTCCCTTTTCACCATTCCGATTAGATGAACCCTGTTCTCCTGGTGTTCATCCTTTATGACCTGTGTAATGTAATCGCTCGCAGGCCCATCGCCGTCGATGATCAAGTTCACGTCATCCGGAAGGTACTTAAGGGATTGGACAACCTCCTCCACGTGCTTCTCGAACGAGAGTCTCCCGACGCACATGATCACTCTCTTGCCGACGAGGTTCATTGACTCCCTCAGCCCCCCAGGTTCCTCCATGGGATGGAACATATCGGTGTCCACACCAGCGGTAATGACTCTTGACTGCCTGGAGATAACGCCCTTCGCAGCCAGTTCCTCGAGGATCGGCGTTGTGAAGGAGACGACTGCGTCAGAGTGGTTAAGGAGCTTTCTGAGGTACAGCCACGACAGCTTCTCCATTGTTTTGACTGGAAGCTTAAACGGGAGGTAGTACTTCATGGCGTCCGTGACCATCGTCCCCACAGTCACCACATAGGGCACCTTAATCTTGTGTGCGGCCAAGAACCCCTTCAGCGCCATCAGTGTGAGTCCATGAGAATGCACCACGTCGGGACGGATCTCCTTGAATACCCTCTTGGCATGGGACAAGTACACTGGGACGAAGTACCCCCTGTACGACGAGAAAGACTTGGATCTGAAATAGTAGACACCCTTGATCCTGTGCTCTTTTCCGGGGTCCGGCGCTACTATGAACACCTCGTGGCCCAGTTTCTCCAGGCACTTCTTCTCGGAATCCACGACGAAGACCATCCCGTCAACGGTCGGATGGTAGCTGTCAGTCAGAAGGATGATGCGTATACTATCACCGCTTCGGCAACAATGCATACTGTAAGTAAATGTTGTCACATCGATCACGAACGGGGATTGTTTTAATTGCACGGTTCGTGAACACCAATAACACCGAGTTCGTGTACGAACTCGGTGTTGTTAGCTGGAAGAAACTATGATTATAAGCAAACTTTGTTTAT
>CAZIJM010000064.1:0-7534 GCA_964539695.1 uncultured Methanomassiliicoccales archaeon
GGACCGCCGCCAGGCTCGAGCGCGACCAGGCTATCCTGACTGTCCGCGTCTCCGCAGATATGGCGATCCTCGCCAAGGACGCTCTCTGGAGGGCCTCCATGAAGTTTCCCTCCCCCTGCTACATCGACGTCGAGAAGGGGCAGGAACTTATCCTATAAATGTTCGATTTTGAACTGGAAACTATATCCCGTTGGATATGCGGTGGGGGCTTTGCTTCTGTCGCCCTCCAGATGCCCGAGGGCCTGAAGTCGAGAGCCCTGGAAATTTCTAATTTCATCCTGAGGGAGACTGGAGCTGTCCCGATCATCGTAGGTTGCCCGTGCTACGGCGCATGCGACCTCTTCGACTACCGTGGATGGGCGGACGCGCTCATCCACTTCGGCCACTCACCAATACTGTCTCAAGGGAACGACCCGAATGTCCTCTACATAGAGTCCCGCTCAAACGCGACCGTCGACCCGTCGGTAGCAGACGCCCTGGCGGTGCTGCCGGGGAGAGTGGGTCTCCTAGCTACCGTCCAGTACCTGGGCCTAATCCCCCTGGTCAGTGGGATCCTGGAGGGCACCGGCAGAACTGTTTCCGTCGGGACTGGCGACTGCAGGATAACTCATCCCGGGCAGGTCCTGGGGTGCAACTGTTCCGCCGCTGAGGCGGTCGACCCGGAGGTGGACGGTTACCTGTTCATAGGCGAGGGCGACTTCCACCCCTTGGCCGCGGCCTTTGGGACGAATAAGACTGTCCTGGTCTTTAATCCGGTCACCGGCGAAGTGAGAAACATGTCAGAAACCAGGGACAGGATACTTCGCAGACGCTTCGCGACGATCCAGTCCGCCAGGGATGCGCAGAGCTTCCTGGTGATCGTCTGCAGCAAGGTCGGTCAGATCAGGTCCGTGGAGGCCGACCGCATAGTCTCTATGCTGAGGGACCATGGCAGGTCTGCGTTCAAAGTGGTCATCGAGGAGATCAACCCTATGTCGTTGATGTCATTTAAGGTGGACGCGTTCGTCAACACTGCGTGCCCCCGTATAGCTATGGACGACTCGGCTCGTTACCCGAAGCCAATGCTGACCCCTCCCGAGTTGGAGATCGCCCTGGGCGAGAGGGAATGGGGCGACTACCTTTTTGATCAGATCAGGGGATGACTTGGAGCACCCTCCTAAATCTGTATATACGTGTGCATGTCTGAAAAGTGCATGGAATACACCAATGCTGTCAACACCAGACGTTCAGAGTACATGTTGGACGATAGGGACGTCCTCGTTGACGACGTTGTCGCGAGGCTTAGGTCCGTGGCTGGAGCAGTTCCGTCCTCCTACAACTCTCAGTCGGCGAGGATGTTCGTTCTCTCAGGCGGAGACCACAGGGTGTTCTGGGCTATCGTCGAGGACGTCCTCCGTGCCAGAGTGGACGACGAGGAATCCTTCAGGAGGACCAAAGCGAAGCTGGATGGCTTCTCAGCGGCTGCGGGCACTATCCTGTTCTATGAGATAGACTCCAGGACCGAGGAGCTTATCGGCAGGTTCCCCATCTACAGTGACATGTTCACCCAGTGGGCTGAGCACGGCAACGCTATGCTCCAGTTTGCGTCTTGGGTCGCCATCTGCGACATGGGCCTGGGGGTCAATATTCAGCACTACAATCCGATCATCGATGAGAGGGTGGCCGAGACCTTCGGCATCCCGGATGGCTACAGGCTGGTCGCGCAGATGGTGTTCGGCAAGATAGTCACCCCATCAGGGCCTAAGGCTAAGCTGTCCGGGGAGGACATAGTTACAATAGCTCACGCGAAAATGTAAATCTCACCAACCAATGGAGACGTTTCAGATGTTCACTTCGAAGACCCTTCTGAACGGAGACCTACCCAACGCAAGGGTGGGCATAGGCTGTGGCACGAACGCAGGCAACGTGGAGAGGAGCATCCTGGCAATGGAGGGACACGACGTCCGCATATATAACGACCCCAGCGAACTTGTCTTGGACCTTATCTCCGGGAACATCGATGCCGCTGTCCGCGGAGACATGTCTTCGTCCATGCTCCTGCCGATCTTGAAGAAGGAGCTTGGGCTCACCGCCCTTGAAAGAGTCGCGTTCCTCGAGCCGCAAAGCGGAAAGCTCATAATCCTGTCCCCCGTGGGCATCGACGAGGGTTGGACCGAGGATCAGAGGTATAACCTAGCGGTCAGGTCCGTGGATCTGGCCCGGAAGGTCGGCATGGGCTCCAGGATCGCGGTCATGTCCGGCGGCAGGTGTGAGGATGTGGGCAGGTGCAGGCTGGTCGACAGGTCCATCGAGAGCGCTAAGACTATCGCGAAACGTCTAACGACCAACGGGTACGATGCGTACCACTCACAGATTTTAATCGAGGACGCGGTAAAAGAGGCTGACATTGTGATAGCCCCTGAGGGCATAACAGGCAACATTATATTCAGGACTATGCACCTGGTGGGCGGGGCCAAAGCCCTGGGTGCACCGGTTGTCAACGCAGATAGAGTGTTCATAGACACCTCTCGCGCCAAAACGGATTACAGGGACTCCATCGCATTGGCGATGAGACTTTCGGAGGAATGAGGATGTTTCTAGACATAGACGGTGGTTATTCGGGCATTAGGTTCTCTGCATGCCACTTCATACCCAGGCACGAGAAGTGCTCCAGACTCCACGGTCATTCCTACATTGTCAGGCTCAAGCTCGAGGGTAATATCGGGGAAGAGGGGATGATCATGGACTTCGTGGTCCTGAAGAAAGCCCTTAAGCAAATGATCAACGAGCTCGACCACAAGACCCTCCTGCCGACCCTCTCCAAGGACGTCAGGCTGGACGTAACCGAGGAGTCCGTGGAGGCCATATCCTGCGGCAAGAGGTACGTCTTCCCCCGGGTGGACGTCACGCTACTGGACATACCTAGCACTACCGCCGAAGAGATAGCCAGGATGATGACCCTCAGGCTAGTCGCCAATGTGGAATTCCCCGAGAACGTTAGATCAGTTTCAGTGGGCCTCGACGAGGAGCGCGGGCAGACTGCATGGTACATAGAGGTGCTCCGATGCCAAAGACAGTTGTCCTCCTTTCCGGAGGGTTGGATTCCACCACGACCCTCGCCCAGGCGCTCGCCGACGGATGCGAAGTCACCGCTATCAGCTTTAATTACGGTCAGAGGCACACCAGGGAGCTGACCTCCGCACAAAATATCTGCGACTTCTACGACGTAGACCACGTGGTCATCAACCTGGACCTCAGCTCGTTCCGCTCTGCCCTCACCAGGAGAGATATTGATGTCCCCATGGACAGGGAAGGGGAACTGGACGCCAGGATCCCCGTCACCTACGTCCCGGTCAGGAACATTGTGTTCCTAAGCATTGCTGCTGGTCTCTGCGAGTCTATTGACGCCGATAGAATCTACATCGGTGCTAACGCCGTGGACTTTTCCGGCTACCCGGACTGCACTCCCGCGTTCTTCGAGACCTTTCAAGAAATGCTAGCCAAAGGCACCAAGGCCGGCGTCGAAGGCCACCCAATTAGGGTTGTGACCCCGATACTCCACGACACCAAAGCCGACATCGTCAGACGCGGGAAGGCACTGGGCGCCCCGCTGCAGATGACCTGGTCCTGCTACAACGGCGGGGAAAGGGCCTGCGGGCATTGCGACTCTTGCCGCCTCAGACTTCAGGGGTTCAAGGAGGCGGGCTATGTGGATGAAATTGAGTACGAGCACGGTGAGAATTTCCAATGAGGATCTTCGAGATTTTTAACTCCATCCAGGGGGAGGGCTTGACCATTGGCGCCCCTACTGTGTTCATTCGCGCCGTTGGATGCAACCTCAGGTGCGACTGGTGCGATACCAACTACTCGTTCGAGGGAGGTACCGAGATGACTGTGGACGAGATAATGGAGCGGGTGGGCAGCGCCTTCCGCGTCTGCCTCACCGGTAGCGAACCCATGCTACAGCCGGATACCCCGGAGCTGATACGGAAACTGGCGTCCAAGGGGATACAAGTGGTTCTGGAGACCAACGGCTCTGTAGACCTTTCCGGCATACCTGACTATCCGCTCGTCCAGATAAGTATGGATTGGAAGTGCCCCTCGTCGGGTATGACCAACAGGATGCTCCAGTCCAATCTGGACGTCCTCTCCGGCAAGGACCAACTAAAGTTCATCATAAAGGACGACGTCGACCTGGACTATGCGGTAAATTTTATAAAAACTCACAATATTCGCTCCAGTGTAATCTTCGGGCCGGTGGGAGGGACGGAGCGTCTGGACTGGCTGGTCCAGAGGGTCCTTTCGGAGCATCTCGACATAAGGGTCCTGCCGCAGCTTCACAAGATTATCTGGGGCGACAAGACCGGGGTCTGAGTCCCGTTCGCTTTACTAAAGATGGAAAAGCGGTGTGTGGACGACACCCCGATCCTCATCGCCCCCGGTTCTCAAAGCTCTTCCGTCTCTCAACGCGCCTGACGTAGTCAGTCACGCACTGCTCGACAGTGCCCTCCTCATCATAGGAGACGTCTATGCCGCTGTCCTTCAGAATCTTGATGCCGTGCATGCCGATCCCTCCGGTTATGATTGCGTCCACGTTGTCGAAGGACACAATGGCCTTGGCCATCGCAAACCCGGCACCCTCCTCAGAGTCCATGAACTCGTTCACGATCACGTGGTAGTCTAGGGTCTCTGAGTCGACCAGGAGGAGGTAGGGGGCGTGGCCGAAGTCGTCGGCCACGTAAGAGTTCAGGGACTCCCCCTCGGAGATGACGATTATCCTCATCTCGGTTCACTGTCCTGACCACCCTATTCACGATCCCAATAAAGGCCTTGGCGGATGCAGACTCGGGATACTTCAGAACCACGGGCATGCCGCTATCGCCGGCGTCGACAACACCTGGCTCGATAGGGACTCTGCCCAGGAACTGCACGTTCAGCTCCTTGGCTGCGGCCTCCCCTCCGCCGGTCTTGAAGATATTGGTGACTTCGTCACAGTGAGGGCAGATAAAACCACTCATGTTCTCTACGATGCCGATGATCGGGATGCGGGTCTCGGCACCAAACCTGAGGGACTTCCTGCTGTCCAGCAGGGCTACGTCCTGAGGGGTGGTGACGATGATCATGCCGTCGGCCTTGGACATGAGCTGGACGATGGACAAGGCCTCATCCCCGGTCCCCGGAGGCATGTCAACCACCAGGTAGTCCAGGCTGCCCCAGTTGACATCCTCGATGAATTGCTTGATAGCACCCATCTTGACGGGTCCGCGCCACATAACCGGCGAGTCCCTGTCGGGGAGCAGGAAAGCCATGGACATTAGCTTTATGGACGGGGGAACGGTGATCGGGATGAGTTGCTCGTTCTCGACGTGGAGTTGCTCGTTCTCGACTCCGAACATCTTGGGGATGTTGGGACCGGTGATGTCCACGTCCATGATGCCTACCTGGTTGCCCTGCATGGAGAGGGCTACCGCCAAATTGGAGGATACGGTGCTCTTGCCCACACCCCCCTTCCCGCTCATGACGATGATGATGTGCTTGATCTGTCCGAGAACGTCCTGAAGTTTAGTCTCCTCCTTGATAGAATCCTCTGTGAGAAGTGGTCCTGTCATGTTATTCCTTCTGGACAGGTATCATGGAGACATGGCTTAAATTATTGCCGTAGATGTCGTGATTTATATGATCCAGACGGTTTCTTGTACGGGAGACGATGAGATACACTCTGATGTACCACGATGCAAGGATAGTCGACGTGACAGTCGACGACGGTAACGGCGACATGAACAGCATGTGCAAGGTCCACGGTCAGGCTGAGCATTTGGCAGCCATACCGGAGCAAAGAGCGGAGGAGGCAAGCGGACATGCGGAATAGCGACGGTGCCGTCGTTCTCGGCAGGGAATTCTACGCCAGTGACGCGGAGAAGTTGGCTCCGTTAATCCTTGGGAAACTGCTCTGCCGCAGGCATCCGAACGGGACCGTTCACAGATACAAGGTCACCGAGACTGAGGCGTACTGCGGTGTCGATGACACCGCCTGCCACGCCCACTGCCACCCCACGGGCAGGGCCTCAATAATGTTCTCCGAAGGTGGCCTGGCCTACGTGCACCGCTGCCATATGTACAACCTCCTGACCATCGTCGTTGGCCCAAAGGGGGATGCGGAGGGCGTACTGATAAGGGGCTTAGAAGGATTCAACGGCCCCGGGAAGGTCGGTAGGGAGATAGGCCTCGAGCTGTCTATGTACGGCTCGCCAATGTCTCTGGAAGGATTTTTGTGGCTGGAGGATGACGGGATCGTTCCGGAGTTTACCGTTCATGAGCGCATAGGCATTCCCTACGCGTCCGAAGAGGACAGGGCCAAGTTATGGCGGTTCAGAGTGACCGGTTGTTCTAACCACAGGCTTCATGAACAGCAACAGCGAGAGAAAGTCAATAGTAGAAATAGACGATTGTTCAAAGCGGAGAATAGTCATCGACGTGAATGTGAGTGATGATATCACGAAATAATCGAGTAGGAGACTGACAGAATAAGCATCGGTCTCCTACTTGATTTCACCTCGTTCTTGTCCGACTTCAGCATCCCGTCGACCACCATGTTGTAATTCTTTGACACCCTGAAGATCCGTCTAAGCATGAAGTCGTTAATGTAACTATACGTCCTGTTCAGGTCGTAGAGGTGCTAGCCAACCATATTCTTTAACGGGGCTACGCCGGGATACATAACGTTTAGATACGACTACTTGTAGGCGGCCTTCATCTCATCGTCCTTTAACTCCGGTCTATCAAACGGAACAACGCTAGATGTACGTCCTAAACGTGTCGTCATGGTGGTATACCACAACAAGGTTCTCCAGACAGGTTGATGGCCATCTGCGCGTCAGCCCAGTAGAGGAAGTCCAAGTCATCTTATCTGATGGTACGCGATTGTAGACTGCTACGAAGCGTCCGTCGACGATGTGGCCGGCGGTCTCTTCGTCTTTTCGGACAACCTTTTCATCCACTTTCTGATGAAGTTTCTCTTCTTAATGCCGTAACTGACCAGATTCCTGTCTAGGCGTATACGAGCGTCTTTTCGGGACGCTCCACCTTCCTGATTTTCTGCGGTACCCGCATGTCTTCTCTTCGTAAGCAAAATTACATTTTACTTATATAAATCACTGCACTTGTATACATAACAGAAATCCATCAGAAAACAAAAAAAATTGCGGACCAAAAGGCATCAAGGCTCTGTCTCAGATATAAATAGCTGCAAATAACCCGCAAAAATATGCAAAGATGCAATTGACTCACGGAATTAAGCACTTTCTATGTTCAGTATAAGTGCAATATGTTGTGAAATCGTTAATATATACTCTGCCCTTTCGGGAATGGAGCTCGAAACCGATGAGCTTCATGCTAATAATGGGACCAAAACGACTCTTCTCGTGGTTGACCTTAACTTTATCCGCTTCCCTTCGAGGAACCTGATGTTGGATTCTATCACTCTCTCTGTGGCTCTAGAGATCTGAACGAAGATGACTATATCGTCCGCGTATCGGACGAACCTGTAGCCCCTTTT
>CAZIJM010000065.1:0-7336 GCA_964539695.1 uncultured Methanomassiliicoccales archaeon
CTACGTTATCCGCATGCTGTTACTTTCTTCGTTCCAGGGTTCTGGTGTTTGTTCGGCTCTTTACCAGGATCCTCATCCTGAGCATTCTCAGCTACTATGACCTCTACTGACTCCTTACAGTTCAGTTCTGTGTCACCGCAGGGATTGTCCGCCCATTCGGGCGGACATACTTACGAAGCTTCCTTAGGCAAAGGGTAAGTCTTTTGCTTCATGTAGCCGTCACATTTACGCAGTCAAGTCCGTACAGTGCTAGACTTCGACGTTCGAAGCCGTCTCATCCATTCTTCCGCGCCTACTATGCGCTTCCTGTTTATCGGTCTAGGGTTTTGCTTCTGATTTCCTTCAGATTCCGTTTTATTACAGACACCTTTATCATTGGCTGACGGTTCCCACTGTTAAATCCGTAGAAGACTTTCATTTCTAAAACTCACCTCCATATTGGGCACCCACGGCAAGGTGGCTATGGAAGGCAAAACTTTCCTGGCCTTCCTCGCATTGATCCTGAAGGCCGAAGTGTTCAACGTCATATTGGTGAACCTTTCCCTTAAGCACGTGTCTAGGACTGAAATAGACGAGGAGATTTTCCTCCTCGGAGGTCGGAGATCGAGAGGAGCACGGCCTACACCGAGAGGATCAAACTCCAGAAGCAGATTATTGTTATCTTCGGCATCGGGACGCCCTTGAGGACATCGTGTCGGAGCTTTGCCCGTTGATAGGATTTAACATAGTTAAATCTGCAATGGGAAATTAAATTTAAAAGTACGCGGCATCCGCAGGGGTGTAGGGGCTTTCGCCCAGTCCTATCTGCGAGTGGGTTGCCGGTAATTCGATCGAAGAAGGCCAGAATAGAGTTTACGTCCCTGTTCACGTAGTCTGTGTTGTTGGCCTTGGACCTTCCGGTTCCGCGGTGGCTCTTATCAGGTTTGGGAATGCGCTGCTTTGTACGGGGGATCACGACCAGTGTCTGCTGATAGTATGTCATTTTTTCTCTTTTGCGGCTTTTCGCGACTGCATGTGAGAGATGAGAGCGAGGATATAATTACAGTTCGTTGTTATGTTTGTAATGTTTAATATTTTTGTTATTTGTAAGACATAGAGGCGCCCGTGTGTAGACGGTGCGAACAGGAATGCAGGCTGGTCAGTCCGTGTAGAATGTGTTGATGATGTTGAGCCCGTCCTCCATGAGAATGTATCTGTTGCGGAGCTCGTCCTTAACAATCCAACCGTTCCTCTGCCATTTGGAGATGAAGCCCCTCTGGTAGTAGACGGCTTCGATCTGGCGCTGGTTAGCCTTCCTGTCAGGGTCCCTGGCCTCGGCGTCTCTGTACCAGAGGCCCCTGTCCTTCAGAACTTGGACCATTTTGCCGCTGGTGACCGACTGCTTGGCGGCATTCCTGTCGTTGAGGATGCAGAGGCCGCGCACGAGGTGCTCCTCGGGGATGTTGATGGTGTAGATTGGTATGCTTTTTGGAGGCCAGGTGGACTTAATGAGACCAACGGGCTGGCCATCGACGAAGTAGAAGTCGGGAATACGTTCGGTAGGAACGGTGTACTCTTGGGTCCCTACAGAGAACGGGATTGTACCCGGGACCATCATGGATGCGACCGTGGAGGCCGCGGAGTACTCTGGGGATCCGGCGGAGATATTCACGTATATCTCGCACTCGCCCCTGGCCTTCTCAGACTGTATGATTGAGAGGCGGTGCGCAGCATGACAGAGAAATCGCTGACGCGCTCGTTGTGGACGACTATTTCCATGTCACGGGCGTTCTCCAGCATGCTGCACACCCTCTGGTAAAAGCTGTTGTAGATCCTCCCGCTATCGGACGTCGGGTCCTTCACATAGTGAATAATGTGGGTCTTATTGATCTCGTAGTACAGCGCAGGCTCCACCACCTTCGCAGTCTCGAAAGTGACGCACGCCACCATTATTCTCTTCTTGCGGCCAGACGGCAAAAAGCATCCCATATTAAAGATATTATAGCGGTATAAATAACGTTATATTTGAAATCACTGACATAAACAAAAAATACAAATATAACAACGAAACTGAAATATCAAATCTTTTACTTTCACCAATCATGTCCTTTGATATGGGGAATCGATCCTCAGTCATTTAAATGATCTAATGCCACAGACCTCGTAGACCTCAGCAATTTTCTTCTTCGGCTCATCGATCAGGACGTCATCCTCGAAGATCCTGTACTTTTAATTACGTAGAAACAACATAGCATTCCTGAAGGGGATACTGGCGTTCTTCAGGCGGATCTACATCTACCTGATCAGCAACGATACGATAAACGTTAGTTACATCATGTCCTGAACAGTCTCCTCCAAGTGCATGTGTAAAGGCGTGAGATTGGCGTAGTCGTTAGCCCGGTTGAAGTATTGTTCGGCGGCCTGCCTGGTGTAGTACACATCAAAGACACCCCCTAGAAGGATCATGTACTACGAAACGAGAATTAACCTCCTTGCGGCATTCGGTTCCTCGATGAACACGTTATCGTTTATGTCGCCGTGGTCGTACGCAGCGACCCTGCTCTCTTTTTTGTGTCTTTAGTCATTGTCGATGCAAACGTATACGTATCTGCGGTTTCTTTCGGTCAGCTCGATCTCGATCCTCTTAATATATACGATTTTTCTGTGATACACAATCCACCGGTCCTGGATGCATATGTCAGGGTTCTCGGCTGCAAAGGTCTGAGCAATTTGTAATTGTGCCGAAGACGCGTGATGAAATTTACGCGCGTAATGAACAGGTCGCATATTGTTAAGGATGCAATATCCTACATCAACAACGTTCCCCGAGATCATCCTATTAGTACAATAGCAGTCTGGTTCCAAGCTGGACTATCATGATGAGTTTCAGCTCGATGCTAACCTTCCTGTTGTGGTTATTCATCCCTGTCATGTTAATGTTGATGGCGTTGAGAACGCCCTTGCTGTTGATCGCGACCAGCTGGTCGCGGGCACCTGCCATTTTTTCCAGATATGCCCTTGAAGAAGTCCATGTGAAACTGCCCGTCATCCATGACCATCAGCGCATTGCTGATGCACAGGCTTCTCAAATCTACATTTGGGTACAAGATGCTGACGTAGTTCCTCACGTACCAATCTAGAGCGTTGCACATGTCCATCCTGTCCGTGAAGATGCAGTACTCCACTAGGACAGCGATTGTGTCCTCGGCACACGTCCCCATGGCCTCTATGCACTCCGTCATCCCGGTTTCGTCCATGATCCATGCAGTAGATATCTGTTTCCGAAGTCCAGATTGCAATGGGTGCCTCGTGTTGAGAGGCAACACGTCCTCCCAGTTCAGCACCCCGTACTCACTCGTCTCTAGATCGTATGTAAACGTCCCCCAGACTCTGTTCCTGTATATGCCTCTGTCCGCATCGATCACCGTGCAGGGTATTCGATCTTGGATTTGACCGATTTTTCGTCCATTTCTAGGATTTCATGACCGAGGTGTAGATGGTCCTGTTCGGTCCTTCTTGTAAGAGATGTATATCTGGGTAGAGTATGCATAGTAGAAACAAATAGTTATTTTCACATTTCGAATGATGATTCCTCGGAGATGGTGCCTGAATGGCGATTCGCCAGGAATTTTGCGAACTGATGGCAGTGTTAGAAAGGTTGAGCGAGGATCTCAATAAAATTAAGGTATAGAAGAATTAGAAAGTGGTTTTTCGATCGGTAGAAGTAAAATATCGGAAAATTAGGGTTATCTTCTTTCTAAAACACCCTTGGTCCCGCAGGCAGGCGCCGAACAGGCGCATAGTCTCATTGTCGCGTTTGTCCCTCTCGTATCGAACGTCGATTCTGAACACAACCCTCATGCTTTCGGGGGTCAAGCGTTCTCCGGCATCTCCTCGGTATACACGCTATAGTCGTAGATAAGGACGATTCTGTCGCAGTTCTGGCGACCATCAGCAAGTCGTGAGGCATTATAATGACGGTCAGCCCCCTGTCTCAGGAGAGGTTGGACACCAGATCCAGCACCTTGAACTGCATGTTGATGTCCAGGTACAGGGGGCTTGTCTGTTGGCAGAACCTTCGGGGACTGTGCAAGGGCCCTAACTGTGATAACCATCCGCCTTTCGCTGTTGTTCATCGTGTTGATCAGGCGGCTGGCCATGTTCGCGATCCCGGTGAACTCTATGACCTCCCCCCCCTGGCTTCATCTTCGGAAGATACGCTTCCGAATGTCTCCTGGAACGATATCCTATTCCTGACCATCTCCCTGATAGTGAAGGTAAAGCAAATCTTGTTGGATTACAAAACGGAGGCGACCCTCTTAACTATGCTCTTCTTGGAGATGCTTTGTAGGTCTTCCTCCTCCAGCAGCACTCATCCGGCGTAGAGGGACAGGTTACGATTCAGGTTCCACAGCATAGTGGTCTTTCCGTAATCGTTTAGGCCCAGCATTCTGAGGATCGCTCTATTGTGCACCAAGAACGACACGGAGTCCTGAACCACCTTACTGTTGTAAGAGTACCCGAGATCCCTAATCTCTAGCGGATAGTCATCATTTTACCTCCCGATTCCTCCTGCACAATAGGTATATGAAGAACGACCCGCCAACGATGGCGGTGATTATGCCAATTGGAATGATGCCGTAGATTTGGGACAACACGTAGGAGGCCCAGTTATAAACAGACAAGAAAGCCCCTTTACCCAACACACTCATCGGCAGGATTAGGTGGTTATCCGGGCTCGGATCATCCTGAATATGTAGGGGATGACGAGGCCTACAAAACCATCGTTCCAACGAAGGCTATGTAGGCGGCAACGACCAGGGAGGAGCCTATCAGCAGGCCGTTACAAACCCTACTAACGTCTACGCCCACATCTATGGCGTGGGAGGCCTAGATCATCATCACGTCGAGGTTGCGTCACTGAGTCAGCATGAGAATCGACCCGATGAGGACCACCAGCATGATGACTAGCAGCTCCTTGATACCGAAGCCGGACAGACTGCTCATGGTTCAGAATACGATGGTCTGCATCTTGTTGCTGGAGCGATATAGGTCAAAAAGAACACGATCGTCAAGAAGAAGGAAGCTATCTCTATGCCAGCAAGGACCAGGTTTCGGTGTGGTCAATGATCTCGCCAAACTCGAAATAGCATGAACTAGAAAGGTGGTCAGCAGGCACATAACAAACGCCAGAACCAGCTGGCTACCAACAGGATAGCTGTGGGCACGAGCATCATCGCAACGACGGAGCCCATGAACATACCGGACGAGAGACCCAAGATATACAGGTTCGCCAGAGAGTTTTTGAACACCGCCTGTATAGTGTAGCCGGTAACAGTCAGCCCTGCGTCTATGGTTATGACGCTAATGGCGCAGGACAGGTTCTGCCTGACCACGGTGTTCTCTGTGACCCAGATACCGTTGCCGGTGAGAGTGTCCCACACCGTCCAGGTCGGAGGAGTATAACCTAGCTCAGTCCAAGAGGAAGAATGCCGCCAGCGTTACGACAAGCAAGCCGCCACTAGGGCAGTCTGGTGAGCCTCCTCTTCTCTTCCTCAGATCTCATCTGCGGGTCCTCTTGAACACGACGTAGGCCACGACGGTTACGAGTATCTTAATGACGATCGTAACAATCCATAGCCAAAAGTTAGAGCTCCCGTCGAACCTCTCGGAGAAGCTCCAGTCGGGTGTCTTCTCCGAACAGCTTCGGGCACAAAGTCTTGGCCATCTCGATCAAGCTGCTGCGGGCTGGGGCAGTAGTTATTTCAGAGGATATCCATCTGGACGATGACATAATCGTCGCTGCCGTTGAGAGCGTCCTTGCGGAAGTGTCCACGGTTACCCGGCAGTGGCCCAGCTACTCAATAGGAAAATCACAGTACCTGGTTTGTTCTCCAAAAGGGCAATGACCGTGTTGACGTTATTGTACCAGTTGTCCCTGTCCTTGTTATACCTGATGTTGACGGCATTGCAGATGTTGATCACGTTGGACGCGATGCCATTATTGTTGACCATTACGCTGAACGACGAGCTGTACTAGATGATGATTGTCGTCTTTTCGTCGTTCGTTATTCCGGAGACAACAGACTCCGCCCACTCAATCGCCGAGAGCATACTGAAAGAGAAGTCATCCTCCTCCCTAGTTGCGATAAGTGTTACGTCCCTGACGAAATTTATGATGTCCTGGTAGTTGGCCACACTTTCAGTGGTCCAGATAAGGACGTGGTCGAAACCGATCTCCTCTAGGCGGTTCCTCAGTACGTAATTGGAGGAGTTGTTGGTTAGGAAGATGAAATCACTGGTATTCAGTACGGAACTGCAAGGTCGAAATGTAGACAGAATAATGGAAGGCCCCCGCTAGGGGGTAAGGACTTTCACTGCCTAGGCATGTTGTCCATAGCGGTGTTGATGGTTTCCTGGAGCACTTGGTACCTCTCCTTAAGACTATTCTCCTGGCGTTCGAGGGAACCGATCCTGACGTCCATCGTCTCGATGGACTCCTCTAACTCGCCTTTCAGGGTATTCCTGTCCTCGACCTCGATGAGGAGGGACCCGAATGTCCTGTACACGGTACCAGTGCTGGCGCTAAGCTCCTCCAAGGTTCTGGTCAATTCGCGCTTTTGAGCATCATACTGCATCTTCTGGGCAGTGACGGCCTGAAGCTGTTGCTGAACTTGTTGGAATTGCGTGATCTGGTTCTGGAGCTGTGGGCTAATTTTGTTCATGGTTTCATCTCCGTTATGTCTTCAATGTCCTCGATTATCCTGATGCATTCAAGATGCGAGTTTAAGGCAGCCCTCATAGCCGAGGCGTCCGCCGCCGTGACAGTTACGGTCACGACGCCGTTCTCCTCCGAGAGGGAGGTCTCCGTGCGGGGAAACTCCCTTTCGGTTTCGGGGCCCATGGCAAGCACGGCAAATCTCGCCGCCGGCCCATCGATCCGGAGCACTGCCTTCAGCATCTTTCAGTCAGATTTCAAGACCTTCTTTACGTTGGGTCTCTCCTTGAAGAAGATCTTGGAGCCGCACTTCTCGCACTGGAGCCCTAGAGCGTTAACGTTCCTGACAGGCTCGTTGCACTTGGCGCATCTATACAATTGGACCACCTTCGACTCGGTTCTCACTGACCTGGGACAGCTCCTTCTTTGTCTTGGGGCTATAGGCTCCGGCCGCGAACTTGGTGCCGCAGTGTTTGCAATACCAGATGCCCGAACTCTCCCTCTTGACGGAGGTGTGGTGACATACGGGGCACTCGTGCTTGGCCTTCTGTTGGGCCTCGATGTTCTTGATCCTGTTGCGAACAATGACACCGTACCTCGCGCCGAACCTGCCGGAGCTGCCTGCCTTCTCTGTTCTCT
>CAZIJM010000066.1:0-7225 GCA_964539695.1 uncultured Methanomassiliicoccales archaeon
GTTCAGGCTCATAATGAGCAGCACCCACATGATCATGTCGTCTACGTAAGAGTACTGACGGCCGATCTTCTCGCGGTTTGTCTCGACAAGTTCCTCACGGAACTTATCTAGAACGTAACGTCCTTGACGCAAATCATAGTGTGCATGAAGAGTTGTTGTTAGTGTACGTTTCCGTTTTGGTAAAAGAGCGTGCCTTGTTCACTCTTTTGTCGGCGGCGGAATCCATCGCCGACATGGCTATTTTATTCTAGCATTCACCGTATACTTATCATCTTATTAATATCTTATCAGGGCGACTGTTCCATTTTGTTTGCACAGAACGGAACGTTTCCTAACTTCAATCCGCACTATAGCCTGATACAAATTATGTCTAGTATGATTTCGTTAACATTCATATTTATTGAATTTTTTATACAAACGAAAAAAACACGTACTTTTGTAAAACAATGGTTTAAGATAATTAATTCATAAAATCATCATTTGATGGATCGGATAAACTAAATCGTGCCAATGAATTATGCAATAGTGTTAAAGAGCTACAAGGAAAAATAATTTTATATGATTTAGAGTTGAAAAGACGGTATAGGAACTTAAATCAAACTAGGCAAACTAGAATTGTTGTAGGATGATTATGCTTGGTTTCGGGATGCGAAGCATCCCTTGGCCAAGCGCCTATTTGACGATTAAAACAACCATTACCTCAGTCGAAAGAGATCTCCAACTTATCATTGCAGAGGTAAATTATGGCGATGAAATAATTAATGTTCCTGAACCTTCTGGCTATCTTGTAGGTGGTATGTATTTTATTGACAGCTTCGGCGAAGCCATTGTTGATGTTCTTGCCATACCATGCAAAAATTCTCTTCTAACGTGAATATGCTTTCGGACACGGTCATTATCGCCCAGGTGCCAAGCGCCTGGGCGTCGTGGTACCAGAAATCCGATCTTCAATGCCAACTTCTTGTCGTACTGCCTGTAGATGTCCGAGAACACGTTCTTGAGATGGTGGTCCTCAGCCAGATCGCAGTATTTCTCGATGAAACACTCTAACGTTCTTTGTTGCTCTCCGAAAAGCTTCAACACATTCATTCTCATTAGATACTTGTGCGGACTTTGATGACTTGACTTTCCACGACCCAGCGGGCTGTGTTGTTTTTGTCTGGAGCCTGGTTGACCCTGTATATAATGATACCCCAAGCTACATACGGCTTAATCCCGCACAACTCAGTAGTTCTGTTCGCGGAGTTATCGAGCAGCGTGAAGAATTCTCTCCAGAATCTTTGTGCATAATACGCGTAGCCTAACTCATAAGACAGGATCTACGGATACTCTTCGTAGATCTCGCACCTTAGCTTCGGGTTGTGAGCCTCTATGACGGTTGCCTTTATTGAACACATGGTGTGCGAGTAGAACTTCCTCTACTGGTTCACCTTACAGAGTGCCCCGCACGCGGGGCACTAATACATTCGGCATTCGACATCCATGATCAGATGCAATTTTCCCGTGACCGGACGATCATGATGGTCTCCCGGGGTGTAGTCGCTTATCCTCAGATCTATGTAGAACTACGGACTCTCGATCCCGGTAATGATGTTGACCAGTCCGTCCGAATCTTCGTTGAAGTATGTCTGAGTCTCTGCACTAACATTATCTACCCTAGTACAATTGTGCAAGATGCGGTACACCTCCTGAAAGTTTATACATTTGATGATGCCACACTTTCTCAAAACTTTATCACTTCTCAGGCATTGGACGAACTTCTTGTGTGTCGCAGAATTTACATGCCATAAATCAATCCAACTCAATTTTTGGATATTCAAGTTTCAACACTAAATCATATAGAGGGATGGACGGGAGCTGGACGTCACGGAATACCTCTGCGGACCCCCAGAGAGTCATCCCCTGACAAACTTCACGTAGTCCGCCTTCCCCTCGACTTGTATCTCCTTCATCATGTCGAAGAGCACATCTGCCCCGCAGCAGATCACCATCACTTCCAAGCACTTGTGGTTCCTTAGGTGGGAATGCATCTGCGTTTTAATGTATTGCTCGTACTGGGCCTGGATGATACTCATCCAGGGATCGGCGTGGTTCCTACGCACTATGATGAGCACCCCCTCCACGGCGCCTTCCATCGCCTCCAACTCCCTGATTTCGGTTAGGGCGGTGTTTATTGATACGCGGATCGCCTCTGATCTACCGGAGAGACCGTAAGTCTTCTGAATCCTGTCGACCGCGGAAAGGTTGTCATCGTTGAGGGAAATACTGACTATTACCATGGACGCACCTTATTAATAATCACATCGGGAACTGGGTATTTGTTAATAACTCTGCATTAATATTTTAATAACATCTCGACAAAAAGACATTCATGGAAGCAATAGCGACCTTTGCATTGTACTCTATAATCCTCCTAGTGGTTTCTATGACCGGGGCCTTTTTGCCCCGCGTTAGGAAATTGACGGACAAACAGTCCCACCTTCTAATGGCACTGAGCGCCGGGATATTTCTGGGCCTGCTGTTTTTCCTCATGCTCCCAGAGGCAGTCCATGAGAGCGAGGGGGTGGAATTTGGTGTGCACCGGGTGATGTACGCCATTGTTACGGGCTTCGTCCTGATCATGTTCGTGGAGATATTGATGAAGCACCACCACAGAGGCGGGTGCCCCTGCGAGTGCTGTCAGGACAACCACAGCCACAAGATCATATCGCTATCCTCCTTCGCAGGGCTGTCCATCCACGCCACCTGTGATGGCCTGGCCCTTGCGGCCACCTTCTTGACAGGGGAGAACGTGGGACTGATGGCCACGGTCGGGATGTGCATCCACAAATTCGTGGTACTGTTCTCGCTATCCACCACGATGTTGCTCACTGACTACTCCAGGAGGCAGGCGATGCTCAGGTTGCTGGCTTTCGCTCTGATCACGCCCATAGCGGGGATCGTATTCTTCGCGGCGCTCAAAGACATCGGTGACATCGACGGCTTCGTGGGCATACCTCTCGCATTCGCCGTTGGGACGTTCATGTACGTCGCCATATGCGATATACTGCCGGAGGCATACCATAGGAAGAACCAGAGCTTGAAGTCCTTCGTCTTGATTATCACCGGGATATTTCTGATTCTTGTGTTCAACATCCTATTTCCCCATATTCGTTGAGATGCCCTCAGACTTTGGCTCCATAAAATTTTCTATATAACCTCCCATGATAACATATGGACGAGTCACAGCTGTGGTACGTCTTCGTTGCCATCGTGGTGGCGATTCTGGCCGTTGACCTCTGGTGCAACCGCAAGCCCCACCACATCCCCCTTAGGACAGCGCTGGCTCAGACCACGGTCTGGATCTCTGTTGCCCTCGTCTTTGGGGTCCTGATATTCCTGGTAACTTCCCATTCAGAAAAGACGATAGAATATTACACCGCTTATGCCATAGAGGAAGCGATGAGCATGGACAACCTGTTTGTGTTCACTATTATCTTCGCATACTTCAGGATAAAGGACGAGGATCAGCACAAGGCGCTATTCTACGGCGTCATAGGAGCCATCTTCTTTCGCGCGATCTTCATCTTTGCAGGCATCGAGCTCCTAGAAAGGTTCGAGTGGCTACTCTACATCTTTGGAATCATCTTGCTAATAGTCGCCATTAAGACCCTGTTCAGCAAGGATGAGGATGAGAAAGAAAATAAGATTGCCCATTACATGAAGAATCGCTTCAACTATGTCAACGACACCGATGCGGAGGGCAGGCTCTTCATGAAGGTGAACGGGAAACGTATCATTACTAGCCTGTTCCTGTGCATCATCGTCATCGAGCTCACGGACATCGTGTTTGCCCTCGACTCCATCCCGGCGGTCCTGGCGATCTCCACCGATACCTTGGTCATCTACACGTCGAACATCTTCGCAGTAATGGGCCTCAGGTCTCTATTCTTTGTTATCCACGAAGGTATGATCCACATAAGGTACCTCAAATATGGCCTCGGGATCATCTTGCTGTTTGCGTCTGTGAAGCTACTGTTCCTGCACTACTTCTCGATCGTCTGGTCTCTTGTCATCATTATCGGCGTGCTTCTAGTTACCATCACGATGTCCCTCTTTAAAAACAGAATAAATACGGAGAAGGCTGGCACCTGAGGATCATGATCGCCCGAACGGGCGGATGGGATTCCTGTCCGCCCACCCTTCCAACTTCGATTGACTTTTTATTTGTCGTCTCCCTAAGCATCGTCCATGAGGCAATGCATGGATTCTGAGAACCTCCACAGGAGGATCAAGAAGATCTCCGGACAGATTGCGGCAATAGACCGCATGATCGACGAAGATGTACCGTGCGAGGACATAATCATCCAGATTAACGCGGTTAAGAGCGCCATACACAAGGTCGGCCAGAACATAATGGAGGGCCACATCCAGCACTGTGTACGCGACGGAATCGAGCACGGAGACGCGGAGAAGACGATCTCCGAATTCACCAAGGTAATAGAGCAGTTCTCCAAGATCTAATTTCAGGTCGTCTCCTGATACCCCAATAGGGTATTTATACGGATACCTTGTATAGGTATTCAGAAGGTGATTTCGTTGTCCATGGTAAAGGACGCGATACTCGATCAGAAGATATCGTTCGCATGCATAGTGGTTGGGATAATCGGGCTGTTCGCCTCGTTCGTAGCAAACTGGACCCGGCCGTCGGTTTTTGTGCCAATCTTTATCTGTGGTGTGCCTATAATCTAGGGCACCATAATCGGTGTGGTGAAGGAGCACAACATCACGGCCGACGTGCTTGTGTCGATGGCCATCGTGACCTCCATCCTCATCAAAGAGTACGACGCCGCTGCAGAAATCGCCATAATCATGCAGATAGGAGCCTTCCTCGAAAAGGCCATTGTAAACCACGCCAACGCCAGCATCATGAGTCTGGTCGGCATGAAGCCCACCACCGCCAGGGTCGTGGACGTGAATGGCGAGAGGACCGTTCCCGTGGAAGAGATCAGGCTGGGGGACATTGTCCGCGTCGTGCCCGGGGAGGTCATCCCCGTGGACGGGGTGGTGGTCTTTGGGACCACTTCTGTCAACAACTCCATCCTCACCGGGGAGTCGGTCCCTAGGGACGTGGGCCCAGGCGACAGGGTCTCTTCAGGCACGGTCAACATGTATGGATCTGTGGACATTGATGTTGACTGCGTAGGGGATAACACCACCATCGCCAGGATAGCTAGGACCATCGAGAACGTCAACGCCAAGAAGTCCAAGGTCATCCGTACCGCAGATAGGTGGGCGGTTTACATCGTGGTCATCGCGTTTACCGTGACCATCCTCACGTACATGACGTTTCAGGACATCTATCGCTCTGTGACCGTACTCGTGGTGTTCTGCCCCTGCGCCCTGATCCTCGCCACTCCGACGGCAATTATGGCCGCCGCCGGCAACATGTCGAAGCGTGGGATACTTGTGAAAGACGGCAGTGCCGTAGAGAGAATGGCGTCGGTAGACACCATTCTGATGGATAAGACTGGCACCCTCACCACTGGAGACATTGTCTGCTATAGGTTCGAGAGCACCGACCCCTCCATCGATCCCGAAACCCTCGGCTCCCTGGTCGCATGCGTGGAATCCCGCTCCGAGCACCCTCTCGGCAAGGCCATATCCGCAAATTCCAACTCCACGGGGGACATCGAGGAGTTCGAGTATATACTTGGGAGGGGTGTGTCTGGCATTGTCGGCGGCCGCAGGGTTGTCGTCGGCAATGAGACCCTGATGTCTGAACGTTGCCCTGAGAACTTTGCTGAGACCCTCGAAAGGGCCTCTGCTTCCAAGGAAGACGGGTACACGATTGTTCTGGCTGGGATTGACGGAAGAACGGTCGGGTTCGCCGTGCTGTCCGACACCCTCAAATCCGGCTCCATCGACACCATCGCAGACCTCAGGGAGCTAGGGCTCAGGACCATTATGCTCACCGGCGACACCCACCAGGTTGCCAGGAAGATAGCGGATTTCCTCGGAATAAACGACGTAGTCTGGGAGTGCCTCCCCGAGGACAAACTCAAGACCGTCACTAGCCTGAAGGGGAGAAGCAAGACGTGTATGGTGGGCGACGGCATCAATGACGCCCCATCCCTGAAGTGCGCCGACGTAGGGATTGCCATGGGCGGAATCGGGAATGAAATGGCCACTGAGTCGGCGGACATTGTGTTCGTCGACGACGACATTTCCAAGCTAGGAGGCGTTGTGAGATTAAGCAGGAGAACCCTGCTAACCATCAAGGCCGGAATCACGTTCTCTATTGTGCTAAATTCAGTGGCAATGATCATGGCCGTGTTTGGCCTCATGGGCCCGATTGTCGGAGCACTGGTGCACAACATCGGGTCAGTCATTGTCATCATGATGGCAGCCCTGCTACTGAGATACGAGTGCTGGAGCACCCGTCCCATCACTGCCGGTCGCGGCGGCGGCATTTCAATATCCGTATGAACCCCTGATATCATTCGTTTAATGCCGATATCATTATTCGATGAATGATATCGTTTTTCAAAAGTTTCCCTTGTTATGATACTAAACTCCTATCTTGATCTGCCTTTTCGGCTTCCCCTCTTCTTCGGGGACAGTTCAGACTTTGGCTTAGACAGACTAAGTCTTTCTATCAGCTCTATGTCCTTTTTCAGCCTGCGGGTCCGGTATTCGCTGTTAGTCGACGCCTCCTTCGGGCGTCGACTTTCCCTTTAGACCTCGGACAGGCTCTCCATAGTATCCCTATATGTCATACTGTCCAACACCCCGGTATCGGCGAACAGGTTGAGGATCCTTCTGGAAACTATAGCAGCAATGAGTTAACAAACTAGTTTCTGATCACGCTAAAATCCTCCTGAACCTTGGTATCATCCAACTCTAGTTCGTTGTCGAACTGGTCGAAGACCATTTTGATCTCCTAGAAGTCCCCATATGCGTGGTAGACCGCCTCTAAATTCAGATCGGATTGAAGACCAGTACCCCGACTTTGGTGAATTTCCTTCCGAAGGACTTTGAATTAAACCCCTTATCATGGTCCGTCTTGACCATGATATTCTCCGCCTGTTCGGAGACCAGGGACAAGTCCTTGAAGGTGTACAGGCAGCGGTCTTCAGTTGCGTTTTCTTGTATAGGATCTTGCGGTTGAAACCTTTAAGAGAACTCTCGAAGTCCAGATCGTACTTATTGATGACCTCACTGTTATCCTTGAAGAGCCTGATGT
>CAZIJM010000067.1:0-7183 GCA_964539695.1 uncultured Methanomassiliicoccales archaeon
AGAGATCAAAACTGGACAGACGGTGTATGAAGAACAGGATCTAGCATACCATGGGCAGGATCCACCATCCCCAGATGCAGGAAAAAATAGAGAAATCCCATGGGACCGTCGTCAAGTAGCTGGAGAATTTTTGGTTCCATGGAGACAGTCAAGGAGGCGAGGAAAACTGTGGCCAAATGAGTAGAGTTCTACAATATGAATCACCTTCATCAGGTGATCAGCATAGAGTATCTGATCCACAGGTTCTTAGTCAGTCTGATCGACATTAGAAAGTACATCTGACAATGAACACGACCCCCTGTCTTCGTCCTTTATCACCGTAAGCTATACTTGGGACGGCTGTATGCGGTCATCACCGATAGTGACTGTTTTGCGACATTACTGCCACGGTCACTGTCAGTGATTGTTTTTTGTCTTGAACAATTGTCTATTTGTACTGTCAACTTCTCTTTGCTGTCGCTATTCACGAAGTCCGTAGTTAGAACAGCCCAAACAACCTTTAAGAATGCGCAGTCGGATGTATTGGACGAGATGGATGCATGCGTGCAGCACTTTACGTGAGAGTCTCGACGGAGGATCAAGTGATCGAAGGCTATTCACTGAATGCGCAGGTGAAGAGGCTGGAGGCCTATTGCAAGGTCCGCAGTTGGGAGATTGCCGACGTTTATAGGGACGAGGGATATTCAGGCAGGACCACTGACCGTCCAGAGTACAAAAGGATGCTCAACGACAGTGACAACTGGGATACAATCCTGGTCATGAAGATGGACCGTATCCATAGGAATAGCGTCAATTTCGCCTTGATGATGGACGATCTTCGCCACAAAGGGAAGGAGTTCACATCCATGCAGGACAAGTTCGATACCACCACCGCCATGGGTAGGTTTGTCATGGACATCATGCAGCGTATCGCTCAACTGGAGAGCGAGCAGATCAGCGAGAGGGTGTACATCGGGATGGAGTACAAAGCTCGTACCAGCACCGGCAGCCTCGGTTCTGGGCACCCATACGGGTACGTCTACCGGGGCGGGAGGCTGGAGGTCGTGAAGGATGAGGCTCACAATGTGCGTGCGATCTATAACATGTACCGCCGCGGTTCCACGATGGACGATATCGCGTCGTTCCTCAATAAGGCAGAGATCCCCGCCAAGAAGGGTGGCAGGTGGAATAAGCAGTCCATCGGCAACATTCTCCACAACCCACTCTACGTTGGGTACCAGGATTGGAACGGTATCCTTCGCAGGGGCGACCAGGAACCCATCGTTTCACTTGAGTCGTACGAATCTATAAACGGGCCTCTCCTCATACCGAAGGGCCGATGACCGACGCTAAGCGGGCAGTAATCTACGTTAGGGTCTCCACTGACGAGCAGGCCGTGGAGGGCTACTCCCTCTATGCACAGAGATCCATCCTCGAGGACTATTGTCTCGCCGAAGGGCTGGGTATCGCGGAGGTGTACGAAGACAACGGTTACTCCGGCCGCAACATAAATCGCCCGGCTTACAGAAGAATGATGGAGGAGATGGATTCCTGGGACATACTCGTGGTTCTGAAGATGGATCGTATCCACAGGAACAGCCGCAACTTCGTGGCCATGATGGATGAATTGGAGAGGCGCCGCAAGGAGTTCGTCTCCTGCTACGAGGCGTTGGACACCTCCAACGCCCTGGGAAGGTTCGTTGTCGATATGATCCAGCGCATGGCACAATTGGAGAGCGAACAGATCGGTGAGAAAACTAAGATCGGCATGAGAGAGAAGGCGGAGAGTTTGGAACCCTCGAAGTCCAAGAAGGGTACAATGGGCTTCAATCCGCCGTATGGATACCGTATCGGTGATGGGCAGCTGCGGGAGGTCCCAGAAGAGTTGGAGATCGTATCGGGTATGTTCTCATCGTACCTGACCGGGGAGACTATAGACTCTATCTGTTACTCCTTGAACGGTTCTGGGAGCCTGACGAGGCGCGGGAATTCATGGAACAAATATAACCTGAGAAACATCCTGCACAATCCGGTGTACGCCGGGTACATGCATTGGGAAGAGCTTCTGATCCCTCATGATGCTGCCAAGGCAGTCTCCCTGGAGGATTACAACAGGGTCCAGGAGATGATGGCATCCAGGGTCCGTGACCCGTCCAAGAAGGGTGTCAGGCTGCTGCCTGTGCTGAGCGATTTCTAATATTGGCTCTATCCAATTGTATTTATTCATTTCTAAAAAATAACATTTACACAGAATATCTGGCATTCATTTCAGATGGTCATTAACTGTTGCATCCAATCGCCGTTGAAAAACGGCGTTGAATAAAACAACTTTTTATATCCATAACACAAAAGCGACTTCAGGTCTTTGACCTATAGGAGGAAAATACTAATGTCTGACGAATGCAAAATACTCGATCCGACCGCATACGGTCTGTTCGTGGTTGCGCTTGTCTCCCTGCCCCTCGCGCTCATGGGATTCCTCGGGTACGCGGGCATTGACAACAGCATCAGCAACTACATCGGACCGCTCCTGATGATCGGCGGAGTGTTCATCTTCTTTGCGTCTCTGTTCGCGTACAGGGCCGGTGCCAACTTCGGATTCATAGTTTTTGGTCTCGTTGCCTTCGGCGTCTTCTTTGCCGGATATGCCGGCGGGGACCTTTACATCAACATCGTCCTCGGAATTATCTATCTGATCTGTCTGGTATGGTCCCTGCGTGTCCACACTCTCAAGACGCTCACCCTGATTTTGTTGACTACCGTACTGGTATTCTTCGCGAATGGATGCTGTGCAGAGTACACAACCGAGTCCTGGCCACTCCTCTTTATGGGGATCGCCGCCGTCCTGAACTTCATATTGACTCTGTACCTGGCGTTCGCTCTTGCAGACGAGAACCTCCCCTGCTATTGATGCCAGAGCGTCACCGGCAGACCCACAAACCTCTTCCCTTCAATTCCCGCTCCAGCTTGCTGGGAAATGCTTTTTACAGAGTTCACACTGTCTGGCTCCAATGAAGTCCGACATCAAGAAGAAAGTACTCGCCTACCTAATGGTCATTATCATGGTCGTTGTAGTCGTAACAACCGCCACCTCCGCCATGATCTGATAATAGTCGAAGTCATCACCGGCGTTTCTTTGGGCATCGGGAGAGGAGTTCTGCAGGATCCTGGATGGAAAGGGTCTGGATTACACATGGGCAGTCGCCAGAGGGAGGATAGGTTGCTAGCTCTCGCCAAGTTCCTCGGGACCCAATGCAGGCCCCTACCCTCGACCTCTCCATCTTTGAGAGGGTTTCGGAACTGGTCAACCTTATCCGCATCAAATCCTCGAAGATCGCGTTCCTGGTGAATACGCCGGATTTAGTAGGTTCTGGGAGACGTCCGACATGGACCTGACTGAAATTAGGAATGTGGTCTTGCTCAATTGCATTGCCCTGGTCTACGTAACCTTGACCTGCATCTCGTTCATGCCCCAGAACTTGCACTTCATTGAAGTCTGCTCGGCATCCACATACCTCCCGTTTAAGAAACTCAACGTCTACGCATCTACTAAAGTATTCGTACGCTCTTTCTTTAACGGCCTTAGGAGAAAGCTCTCCGGTTCCGGTATGTCAGTTCTAGAGGTCTTCTCTGGATGGGTCCAGATGGATTTCGTTATGGCTTCTGCCAGGGACCGCAGCGTCCTGACAAGAGTATTCCGTCACACCGTCTCCAGGGAGGGAGTGGTGGCGAAGGTCATGACTAACCTCAGGAGAAAAAGGTTAATGTGCGAAGCCTAAAACAATGTTCAGGTCTTCGTCCACACTCATCTCTCGCGTCTCATCACACTGGTCTAGGGGAGGTCGCTCAGGGGTTAAAAGGATAGAGGTTAAGCCGATGCGCGGTTCGGATGTGGACGTAATAAGCAGAATGATCCTCGAGACTTAGAAGATGGACATGTACGACGATGAGATTATACTCCCCGTATTGCGGTGCTACGTGATGTCCTGCTGGGTTAGAAACACGTTCTTATTTATCGTTGAGACGGATGGGGAGACGATCGGCTGCATCATTGGAAGTGTCGTATGGAACCGGAGCAGATATCGGGAGAACGTTGCGGTCACCGAGAGATGCGACGTGGCTTTCAGTGTCATGCCCGGATACGACGCGTACATCTCCAATATTGACATCACAGAGAGTGTCGATAGGAAGTTCATCAACAACATCGGGGAGGCGTACGATTTCCAGCTGAGCTTCTTATCATGTCTGAATCTATGCGTGAGAGAGGCATAGGGTCTGTCCTCTACGGGAAGGCTATGGAGAAATTCTCCGCCAACGAACGTAGGAGGGTTTTGATTTTTACTGACGATTGTGGGGTACTCATTCTACGGTATGGCAGTTGCAGGAAGGCCAGGGAGATTCCGGTGAGCTTGCGCTTCGAAGAGCTTAGAATAATGCTCTATATCAAAGACCTAGACATTGACGGGCAACCCGTCGCCGTTCGTCATCTTTGATAGAGGAGTATCCGATCCCTAAAAAAGTTGTCCTCGAGAGACTCCTCGCAAACCAGGTCAATCCCACACTGATGGCATCCTTCAGATAGGTGAAGAATTTGCAAGCTCGAAGAAATTGCAGTCGTCGAATGTAACGGCGCAGAAGTTGTAGTTATTGTCCCAGTGAGTCCTGGAGCCAAAGAGATACACCCGTACATTCCATGGAACTCGGCGATAGGTTCCACTATGTTGAGAGCTCATTGATAGCGTACCTCTTTGCTTTACCCATGGTGGATTATTGTGTAATGCTGTATTGACCGAATTAGATGCCGCCGAAATAGCACACACTAGTGTTCTGAAAGCATGAATTTGGATATAATCCTTATATTTATCATATGACAATTTAAAATTAATAATTTAAGTTAAGTTAACAGCTTTATTATTAATGAAAAATATTTGAACCGCGACGATGAACAGAGATCCCTTGTTCATCATCGCGATACTGTTCAGATCTTGTAACACCGGCCGTCCTTGCGGGGCTTTGCCTTGGGGGTGTCGCCGTCAATGTAGCCAAGAACGCAGTGCCCTATGCCCTCATAGTCCCCCTTGATACCAAGGTCGATCAGGAGTTGTTTCCACTCGGGCCTTTCGAACTCCTCTTTCGCCCTATGGATCCAGCAGCTACCGATACCTAGAGCGTGGGCTGCCAGCATCATGTTGCCTATAACAAGGCTGCCATCGTAGATGTACGTAGGCATGGACCTGTCAGCGAGGACGATAAGTACAATGGGGGCTCCGTAGAACGGGTCCTTGTCGATGCCCATGATTTCGGCGTTGGTTTTCGAGAGGCGGTTACGGGTCTTCCTGTCTCTGACAGCGATGATGACAGGGGACTGCCTCCCCATCCCAGTAGCGGCGTAGGTTCCCGCCTCCATGATCCTGTCGATAATGTCATCGAGGACTATGTCCGGCTTGAAGTTGCGCACAGATCTCCTGTGGACTCGATACATTGGATGACGTCTTTCTGTGTCATGTATGACGAATCGATGGCAGAGTAGTAGACATTTCCCATAACCAGGAATGTCTCTTTTTCGAATATAGTGATGATTATATACAAATTAAAATTGACTCCGCTTAATAATATGGGATTTAACCTTCAGATCGCAGTCCTCATGATCAGGGTGTTCAAGATCTTGTACACGGAGCTGAGCATCGCCAACATCCTGCCAATAATCTCCGAGAAGTTCGGTATCTCATCACTAAGGCGAATATGCTAATCAATGCGTTTGCTGTTGTAATTGTGATCTTAGATTCGTCATGCCCCTTCTATTCTTCAAATACGATAGGAAGATGTTGATATTGCTGGACCTCTCTGTATTCACTGCAGGCAACATCGTCAATGCCTTCTTCTCCAGTTTCGAGGCTTTCCTAGTGATGTGTGATCATGGCGGTATTTTATCCCAGTTACTGCGTCATGGTGTTGGTCGTGGTCGCGGGGATTGCGGAGCCCGAAAATGTCACGCTGTCCGTGTCCAAAGTGATCATGAACATGTCGGAGGGGGCGATCATCAGAGTACCCGTCACCACGGTCCTTGCCAGCTCCATATAGTATAAGGCGGCGATGCTGTTCCTTGTACTAGTTACTAGGATATCCATGATGTGTATTGTCGTGATGATGAATGGAGTCGATCGTGGGGAACAGACATCCTACGGCTTCCAGGTCAGAGTCCTCAGGAGGCCCGCGGTCATCATCTTCTTGATGGCCACAATGTTGATCGGTGCCGGGAGCTACGGGTTCTACAACTACATTACTGAGTTCCTCCAGTCCTACACAGGAATCGAGACGGGCTCCGTTAGTGCTGTGCTATTCTTGTTCGGGATCGCCAGCCTCGGAGGGAACTATTTGGCTGACAGACTGCTGGCTACTCATCTGAGGTTGCTGTTAATGTTCGTGCCCGTTTGAATGGTCGTTGTGTATGCGCTCATCTATACCATCGGTGTCTTGACGGCCGTCATGGTGGCGTTCATGATCCTCCTCGGCCTGGTGTTCAGAATCTGCAATAACTCCCAACAGTACGCCATCATCTCAGTAGCCCAGGATGCGCTGAGCTTCGCGAACGGACTGTATCTATCGATTAGCAACCTCGGAGTCACCACGGGCACAGTGTTTTACGGGTTCTTTGTCTCTGACATGGGAATCTACGAGACAGTCATCGGTGCTTTCTGCATTGCAGTCGCAGCCCTAGTCGTGATCCTTATCAAACAAGCAACGATGGCAAGGAAGTCTACACTAGCTTAAATAAATAATTTTCTTAAACATCTTTGCAATTAATCCAAGTTTTTATCTTAATGTAATATATTTTTATTGTCAAATTGAAATAGATATGATTGAGACGAATTCCAGAAACGTTTAGAAGATCTGTTCCATACGCGTGAAATAGGGCCATCACTTTATACTCCCGTTACCTCAATAGCACGGGTAAATCTTGGGTTAATCATCTAATTTCATGGATTGCGCATCTTATCGGAACTAATATGGGGTTTTCCCTATATCTGATTAAAATCTGTAGTTTCTTAATTATCCATCACAAATTAATCTAATTACTTAACTTAATAGATTAATTCTCAGTTATCAATTTTTTATAAAAACTTCGTTAAAATCATGCGTACGTGGATCTGGCACCCCTGATATGAATTTGTGAGAGTTTTCGGAGCATCAGTTATAACAGTCG
>CAZIJM010000068.1:0-7133 GCA_964539695.1 uncultured Methanomassiliicoccales archaeon
GGTCAAGATGCCCTACGGATGTCCGAAGAAAACGTCTCAAGATGGTGCTTAGTACTGTTACAAGGGAAATTTCTGGTATGTGATAATCTAGGTGCCGTCTTTATACATCTTAGATTCTTAAATCACAACCAATCCCTGACGATCCATATCCTGTACCGTCTATTTCCCTCGTGGACAAGAGTCTCTGCTCTTTCACCCTACTGGAGACCGTGCTCGTAGACAGACCTGTAGCCCTAGCCATTTCCGCCATTGTGATCTTCGAATCAGAACGGATGACGTCCAGCAGTCCCTGTTTCGATTTGACCGATGCGATCCTGCGTCCTTCGGTCAGTTTAATGGACATCGTCACGGTGGAAGGGTTGATTGTCTTCGTGATCATCGGCATCCTGAGCCCCATCCCCATGTATGCCTCCACCACACGGTAGAGACTGCTCCGGGTACTCTTCATTAGTTCTGTGAGTATCAGCATCCTCATTACGTTTGGGTTCCTGGGATCGGAATGGCTTCCGAATTCCGCCAACCTGACTGGTGAAACATCCCTGGTTCCTGACGGTCAGACTGTTGGACCGGAACTCCACGCGCACCTCTTCGCTGCCATAGTAGTTCGCATGTGTGATGCCATTGACCATCACCTCTCTGGTGCTCATCATTAACGCCGTGTCATCCCTGCGCATAGCGCCTTCCAACTCGAAAGACCGTCAAAGGATCACGCTGATACGGCTAGAGACCCGGATGAAGAACTCGAAAAAGTTGCCCGGCCATTCCCCTGTACTGGTCACCAGACGGTAGGTCCAGGCTCCTCCCCTATCTGCGTACTCGAAATAGTCCAGTATGTACATGACACTTTCCAGGCGATGGAGTAGTCCTTTCCAAACATCAGCACCTTCACCACTGTTGGCTTGAGCTTATTATCTTTCGCGGACGGCGGCGTTGATGAGCCTAATGAATTCATCCTTCAGTCCTTATTCCAGATGGATGGGCTTCCTGTATGCTTTTATGCTTGTTCCGTTCAGGTTCTCCAGGAGGGTTTTTAGCACACAGCGTTCCATCCGAAACATCTCATAGGTGTCGCGGATCATCTCGCGATTTCCGCTATAGAACAATGGTAGTTCCTTTCTTCGTCACGCCTGTATGTGCCGTTATTCATCAAACCCCTGATGTACACTGGGTGTCTGTAACGCTCAACCCTCAGGACGTCCACCACTATCAGCCCAAGACCGTCATGGTCTACGACTCCACATCGTCTAGGGACAGGGGGTTCACGTCGACTTTCTGAGGGTTATTTACCTGATCCCAAAGGTTGCGCAATATCTTGTCGGGTCTCCGATGCCCCTGCTGTCTAAATACCCTCTGTTCACGGGGTCGTTTCTCATCCCCTAGAACGACCATACTGTCGAACGTTTTGGCGAATGCCAAGTATGTGGACTATAAATCATCGCCGAGTCTCTCCGCGCACCTTTTTGCCTTCTATGCAGGAGCCCTCTTTCATCAATTCGAAATCAATTGATGCCATCTTTTTCATTTACCATTGCATTTGATCTGTATCTCATGTATATTTTGATATATTCTTTTTAGTCGGAAACCACTGGAAATCTCCCCACGATGAGAAGTGTTATGTCATCGTACAACCGTATCCCTCATATGTGATTTATATCAATTAAGTTATTAGTTGATATAAATCAGTTAATGTATGGCTGATGGCAAAACATGCTCATGCGAGGTGTGGATGCCATCATCCTGGTAAGAAGATGCGCGATGGCCCCGGAATATAGCCCCACCATCGACCCCAATTTCAGGACATCAGGTCCTTGAAGTGCCCATTGCCGAGGGCGTCCCTGATTTCCATGGCCATCCTGGCACCTGTGCTAAGCCCGGGGTAAATGAGGTCGGCGTAAGGGGACCCTGAAATAAATGGGTTGGTGCCCGCCACGATCCTGGTGGAGATCTCAAAAACCTTGAACTGCAATTTGTCGGAGACTACGGTCTCCAGACAGAATGGGCCCCACATGCCGCCAAACAGTTCATAAGACTTGTTCACGATCTTCTCAGCCATGTCGAACGCTTTCGGTAATAACGACTCCCTGAGCACTACGGAAGTGTTTCCGGTAACCACGAATGACGGATAGAGGCCGTGCCTTTTGGTCTCTTCGATGGATCCAAGTTTGTACATCTCGTCGATGTTGGATTCGTCGCGTCTGTCCATGGACAACAGCTCTAGTGAGCCACCTTGCATGCACCTGTACCCGTCGGTTTTGAACGGGTCATAGAAGAAGTGCATGTAGTATCTGGTCCCCAGACAGTACTCCTGGATGGTGTAGGGCTGGGTCTGGTCGATGGACATCTTGAAGTCGGGGTAGTCCATTGCGATGAAGTACCCCTTCCCGCCTTTGGCGCCGTGGTACTTGACCATCACGGGCTCGTCTATTTCCCTGGCATCCGTTATCAACCGGGGCATGGGAACGCCAGCGGACGTGATCCACTGCCTCTGCATGTCCCTGTTCGATTCCCAGTTCAGGACGGCGCGATTTCCGTAAGAAGGCACACTCATCTCGGCGAACCTGCGGGCGCCTGTATACTCCACGAAGGAGCCGTGGGGGATAATGATGACGTTCTTGTCGAGGAGTTCTCCGGTGCGGGCCTCGAAGTCGTCGAAGTCCTGGTACCTGAGGATCTCGTTAGGCTTGGCTAGTGGGAATGCATCGTAGTATTTTGTGTTGTGAGTAATGGTTAACCCAAGAGTTTTGAAGCCCATCTTCCTTGCGCCATGGAAGATCTGCAGTGACGAGTGGGAGCACAGTGTTGCGATTGTGATGTCACTGGCGTCGTACCCATCCAAAATCGCGTTGATCTTGCTCTTAGGAACCATATCCAAGGATTGCTTTCCGCCCTATAAATGATTCCATCCCAACCTAGCGTTCGCCCGAAGGACCCATTCGGATATCTGGCATATCTTCCGGCGACTATGCCTTTTTTATGCATCTGGATGCCCCGTGAACGGCGTTGGAGGAGGTTTTTGACAATCCCCGAATCGAGTTATATACCTGTTCGACGATGATCGGTCGTCTCGTTACGGTGGGAGATCGATATATTGGACAAGATAGAACTAACACCCCATATTGAAGAGATGAAAAGGGTGCTCGGAGACAAGATCGACGACGAACAGCTCATGGCCGAGTTGAACAAGTACCTCAACGACTACCACGTGAATATTGACTCTGCTAAGCGTGGGATCATCAGGAAGTACGGCGGATCAGACAGCTTGTCCTTCGTAACGGCGACTTCGGTCCTCAAGAAGATTGCAGACCTGTCCGGGACCGAACAGAATATCGACGTCTTAGCCAAGATAGTATACGTCGAGAGCAAGAACATCACTGTGAAAGGATTAAACAAAACCATCGTCTCCGGAATTCTGGGGGACGAGACTTCCACCGTGTCTTTCACGCTTTGGGAGCCCGGCAACGTCATGCTGGAGAAGGGCTCCGTCTACTATTTCAGGAATTGCTACTGCAAGCTCTGGAATGAGAGGGTGCAGATCAACATTGGAAACCGCGGCAGAGTAGAGCCTGCTCCCGGCGTCAACTTGAACGTACCCGAGCGTATGATTTCGCTGTCTGCGCAGGAGTGCAAGATCGGCGACATCCGTGAGGGCATGGGGAATGTCACCGTCACCGGAAAAGTCTTATCCATTGAGGCCAGGAAGATCACCGTTAAGAGCGAGCTCAAGATCGTCTACTCCGGTCTCATCGCCGATGACACTGGCAAGATCCAGTACTCCGCCTGGCACGACTTCGAGCTCAAGATCGGGGAGACCGTCTGCGTTAAGAATGCGTACATCCGCGCGTGGAAAGGCATACCCCAACTGAACATGGGTGACCGCTGCGAGGTCAGCAAGGTTGACGCTGTGTTCGAGATCGCCGACACTGGCTCTTCTAAGAAGACCGTGGCTGAGATTGCCAGGATCGGCGGCGGTCTAGACATCACCTTGGAGGGACTGGTCGTTGACATGAAAGGTGGCAGCGGCCTCATCAAGAGGTGCCCCCAGTGCAACCGCTCCATTCTTAACGGCGTCTGCACCGCCCACGGGCAGGTAGAGGGCACGCCAGATCTCAGGATGAAGGTTGTCATTGACGATGGAACCGGTGCCATCGGGGCCATCATTAACAGGGCCGACACCGAGAAGCTTACTGGTATGTCTATGAGAGCCGCAGAGGGCCTGGCGGCCGCTAAGGGCGAAGGTGTTGTAACCAGGGAGATTATGGGGAGAATCTTGATGCGTAGGATCTCTGTCACCGGCAACGTCATAAGCGACGACTATGGGCCCAACATGATCGTCAGGTCAGTCGACCCTGTGGAGGTGGACCTGAAAGGCGATGCCGAGAAGCTTCTAGACGAGGTGGAGGTGGCTATATGAACGCTAGGGAGACTGCGTGGAGGGTGTTCGCATCCGAACTGAACGACTCCACGCTGGAGATCAAAGCCACCGAGGAGAAGATGCCTTCGTACCTCGTCTCACCGCTGGGCGCCAAGATGAACAGAGTGCTTATCGCCGGCGTAATGACCGAGAAGGAAAACATCGGGTCCTCGGACGAACCCATGTGGAAGGTAAGGATCCAGGACGTCAGTGGGAATTTCTTCGTTAACGTCGGCAAGTACCAACCCGAGGCGTCTGCCGCCATGGCGGATCTGGAGGCCCCCTGCTTCGTAGCTGCCGTCGGGAGGGTCAGGGCCTACACCACGGACGACCAGAGGGTATTCGTGTCCGTCAGGCCGGAGCACGTGGTGAAGATCGACGAGAGGATTCGTAACGAGTGGCTACTGGAGACCACCAAATCCACCTGGAGGAGGCTGAAAAACGCCAAGACCGTCCTGAGCATGCCGGACGCCAAAATCCCCGACCTGCTAGCCATAGGCATGACCGAGGCGGAGGCCGAGGGGCTCCTCTACGCGCTGGATAACTACGGCCAGCTGCCAGACTCTATGATGTACCTTAGGACCATCCAGAACGCCCTGCGCATGTTGCTACCCGACAAGGACGTGGACTTTGGAATCCCTGAGGACCTGTCCAATGAGCCCGATGAGATTGACATTGACGGCGGAGGCTCGGAGAAACACAACCAGGGCCAGCTAGAGGAGACCATTCTTAACATGCTGGAGGAGCTAGACACCGACGGCAAGGGAGCCCCCAGGGACGAACTGGAGAGGCGCGCCGAGACAGAGGGCATCAGCAGCATCGAGCTTGAGGAAGTGTCCAACGCCCTTATGGACAAAGGACTCGTCTACGAGCCTAACCTCAGGTACCTGAAACGCATCTGAGGGTCGTGAATGGGGAGGAACCCCCCCCCTAAACGGCTTCCACAAGTTTTCTCGAACTTACTGGATCCTGCTGAGCTACTCCTCGAACTGGCTCTGGTACTCCTTGAAGACCAGCTTACTGGCAAGGACGATCCAGAACGCGAACATCTCCATGAAGAGGGCAAACATCTCCATGGTGCCGGTGAACATGGACATAATACAGAGCACAACCGCTATTCAATAATGAGTTCTTTTCTAGGATAGGACAACTGAGGTAATCCCGCAGACTGAGGACAGGATGTACGTGCAGGCTGCGACCTGCAGGATTTCGTGGAGCTCGTCATATGTCCATTCATAGTAGTCATGTAGCCCGTGTACAGCGGATTGGTCATATTCGTGCTCACTAATCCGTCCAGGTTGACCAGAAAATATAGTCCGATTATCAAGAATGAGACCGAGTAGATCAACATTATGTGATCGCCCAGTCAAGGCGATACTTCATGACGTCGCGCACTGCCTACTTCTTCTTCACCTGCTCTGGGTTCCTGCCAGGAATCCTGGTGCCGCATTCGGGGCAGAACTTCGAATCGGACCGGAGGTTCGCACCGCATCTGATATAGAAATTATGAGTTTCCTCCATGTACGAAGGATGTTTCGTCTGATATAAAGTTGATATCGATCCCTCAGGAGAAGACTGCCGAAGCGTACCCGACCACCGCGTTCAGGTTTATTCTGAGGGAATCGTAAGAGTCGATTTGACAGAGCATGTCCACGTGACAACTCTCCGCATAGAGCATGATCACCGCCGTGGGGCCGTAGCTGCACATGGAAATCCTGTTCTCGAGTACTGTTTTATACATCCCCGGGACGTTCATCGCGGCTATCTTGCCCAGTGCCATGTCGTCCAACCTCCTGACCAAGTCATGGGGGATATAGTGGGATGTGTCCGTCGACGCTATCATGATCACGTGCTTGTCTTCGAGGGCCCTCCTCAGCTTAGATATGAGCCCCGCGGCTGCCCTTGGGGACTGATCGCCTATGGTGATCGCTGTGATCTTCAGGTCCGGGTCCATACACTGAATGAAAGGCGCCTGCACCTCGACCGCGTGCTCGCGGGAGTGCGCTCCCGAAATCATCATCGAAGGTCTCAGACAGTTATGGCGTAAACCTTCTAGTCGGACCTGCATATGCCCAGCGAGGTCATAAAATCGTTCGAGCACAGAACTGTCTTACCCCGGGCAGATCCGTAATGGTCCGGGCTGACGATCACGTACACTTCCGGCAAGCCGTCCTCGAAAATCGCTTTATACGCGTGTACTGCGGTCATCCCGGAGCAGATATAGCCCGTGTGCGGCACCATGGCAGCCTTGATGTGCCTGACATCCCTCTTGAACAACGGTTTCCCCGGTCCTAGTGGATGGGTATAGCACCAGCTGATCATCTCCCCCAGCTGTGCGAGGTCGTCCGGATATAGAAGTGTCTAGCTACTGGGGGGGTCTCATAAAAGCTAAGGAGGTTTGGATAAAAAGTTTGTTATGACTGTAACACTGTTGCATAATTTGTCGGCACAATTAGTTCACTCGATCCGTTGAACGATGATTTTATGAATTAATTGTCTTAAATCACTATTTCATAAAGTAATATATAGTACTATTTTTTAATCATATAAATTTTTCAATAAATACAAATACTAATAGAATCATATTAGATGTGGTCCTTACCAGTTGTCATGACGCAGACCGAAGTCAGGAAACGTCCCGTTCTGTACAAACAGAACGGGACGGTGATCCCAACAAGATATCGGTAGAATGACGGATATATAATGGATGCCGAATAAAACA
>CAZIJM010000069.1:0-7080 GCA_964539695.1 uncultured Methanomassiliicoccales archaeon
CTGGAGGATGCGATATTCGGTTTCTGGGGTGATGTCTTCTGAACTACATAGATTCAATAACAATAAAGGAGGTAGACGGTCTGGGGGTCGGCATCGTCCGTTTCAAAGGGCCTGCGGAGGTCCTCAGCTGTGCTGTTCTCAACGGTGGAAGGAGTAAATCCAGCGCATTTTTCGTGATGCGGGTTCCCAAAGACTATGACCACAACGATCCAGCCACCCACGCCGCTATGGTTAGGGACGTCCTCGGGCTCCCAGAGGACTCCGTCGGCATGATGACCGCCGCAGAGGTCTCGAGGGTATTCACCGTGGAGACCGCCTCATACAACGGAATGGACGTCACCGCCGTGGTCACTGCGGGTCTAAGTAACCACGTCGTGGCGGGGGAGACCCTGGACAACTACCCAGAACGTAGGATGATGTCTGACAGCAGGGGTGCCCGCATGGCTGGAACGATAAACATCGCTGTCCTCTCCCCGGTGCCTCTTACAGACGCGGGTATGGTCAACATGATGATGCCACTGGTGGAGGGGAAGTCAGCGGCCATGGGGGATCGCGGGTACAGGGAGACAGGTACCACGTCGGACTCCATGGCAGTGTTCTGTCCGATAGGCGATGACCGCGTCACTTACACTGGCACTGGGTCGGACGTGGGCATAGCTGCCGCCAGGGCCGTCAGGAGAGCGGTTGGTAGTGCGATGGCCATCAGAGGCGAACATCCTGTGTGGGAAGAGCCCTTCAGGATCATGGAGGGGATGGGTTATGACGTCTTCTCACTCCAATTGATGTCCGAGGCGGACCTGCCCGAAAACGTTTTTAAGCAGAAGATAGCGAAGGCTCTGTCCGAGCCGCGCATACGCGCGCTGCTGGACTTGGCGTTGTTCTCCGCAGACAGGGCTGATTCCATGGCGGAGGACGGCCGTCCAGAGGTCAGGGACCTCATAGGCGAGATAATGTACAACGTCCTGGGAATCAACCAGGACATGTCGGAAGGGACCGTGGAGTCGGTCCTGTCTGCCGTTTCAAAGTATTCGGTGATAAACGATGAGTGATGATGGAGTGACGGTGGATCCTCAGGAGCGTTCCGGCTCTAGCGGCTCCGCCCTGAAGGCTATGGTTTCCTTCTTCACGCTCTGGCACATGGACATCCACCAGGAGGACATCGATGCGATGGAGTACAATTTCGAGCTTATTCCAATCGTCGGTCTGCTACTAGGGGTAGCGGTCCTGGTGATGATGCTAATCCTTGGTATCCTGTACAAGACACAGGACTTTGGCTCTTCGCTCCTTATGGCGGTGGCGGCCATCGCGACCGTATACATCGGCAGTAAGTTCATCCACTTCGATGGGCTGACTGACTTCGGCGACGGCATGATCGTCTCCGGTACCAGGGAGGATCATGTTCGCGCCCTGAAGGATACACTTGTCGGAGCGGGCGGGATCGGCGTCGCGCTGGTCACCGTCTTCATTTCCGTCTCGCTATACAGCGTCGCCGGACTTTAGATTCTGGTTTTCGCCCCAGTGACGGAAATCATGGTGAAGAACGCCATGGTAGCTGGGGCTGCATACGGAAAACCCGGTAACGGCATGGCGAGAAGACAGGTCTCTATGACTACCATTAGGTCCTTAGTGACATCTACCGTCATCAGCCTGGTCCTTGGATTGGTCTTGGTCGTTGTTGCTTTGCTCATTTACAACTAGCTGTACAAGCCGTCCTCCATTGATGTGGTTCCAGTGGTCTTCGGTATGATGTTTGCTATCGTTTTATCTATTGTGGTTGGGTACCTGATGGCGAGGAAGGCAAACTCCGTGTTCGGTATGGTGAACGGCGACATCCTCGGAGCAACGAACGAGATCGCGAGGCCCGTAGTCATGTTTGCGATGGTGTTGCCCCACATCTGCTGGCTCGGGTGATTTGGGTTGCAGGCGCTGATAAACGCGGGTGGGAAAGGGACCCGCATGGGAAAGTGCGGTATCGAAAAACCAATGCAGATGGTTGGCGACAAGCATACCGTTCAGAGGGTACTGGACGCGCTGACCGCCTCGTCTCACATAGATCGTCTGCTGGTCTCAGTGAGTGACAACACCCCGGAGACCAAGAGATACTTGGATAGCGTTGGTGTAGAGACCATCTGCACCTCCGGAGAGAGCTTCATGGACGACCTCCATGATGCGTTCAGGGTTATGGATGGAGAGTACGTGCTCACCTGCCCCTCGGACCTGCCCCTGATCACAACCAAAGTGGTGGACATATTCATTGAGTACTTCAGGCCGGGCAGGATGGACTCCGCTATAGCCGTCGTCGACCAGGAGACCGTCCTGAGGACGGGTATCGTTCCATCCTACACCAGAGAGTATGAGGGCAGGAACTGGGTACTGTCGGGATTGTGCATAATGAACCGTCTCAAGACGCTGACTGGGGAGTGTTTGGAAGAATACCTCTTCGAAACGAACTGGGTAGAGCTCTCGGTCAACGTTAATACGCCGAAGGAGCTGGAGCTGGCCTGCAAGTACTTCGAGGAGTGACCATCGGGTCCGAGTAATCTCCGCTTCCAGCAGTCCTAAGTCAAGAATCAAAAGTTGAGAAAGGGATGCCCCTCCCTTATGGAGGGGAAAGACTCAGAAACCCATTATCTTCTTGGAAATTTCGTGAACTCTGTTTTGGAGGTCCCCGCAGGTTATTCCACCGGCGGACTTGATTATGGCCCCCAGTGAGGCCCCGCCGCATCCGACGCCCTCCTTGATGAAGCCCCACTCATACGCCTGCAGCCCCTCGTATGGGCTAGTACTATAATCCACGTTGACAAACACGATGGGTATGTCCGGAGAGATCGAGTCCATGATGCGGGACATGCTAGAATTGGGGTCGTTCATGAGCCACCTCGTGGTCCCCTGAAGAAAGTTGCCCACCAGTTCGGGGTGGAGGACTGTGGCCCCTGCCATGACGGCAGCCATCTGGGTTCCGCCTCCGACTATCACAGGGACGGATTTGGCGGCGCCGCACAGGATACCGATGTTGGCAGGCATCATCGGGTCGCCCACACACTCGATTGCCCTCAGAGGGTCGTTGGCGAGGTCTCCAGGTTGGATCCTGGCGGCTTGAAGGGCTTCGTTAACTAGTTTCATCTTCAGCTCCTTGGGGTTGTTGGGGGAACTGCTGCTGACCAAGTTCTCCTTCAAGACGCCCATAGCTATCATGACGGCCAGGGCAGTGGTAGTGCCCCCGGCGCAGCTCTCGCTGACGATCACGAAGTCGTAGGCCTTGGCTAGCATCTCACCCAGCATATAGCTCTTCTCGTACTCCTCCCTCACGTTTTTCACGGACTTCCCGGTGGTGATCTTCTCTCCGCACTCGCCACCTATATCGAAATAGGGGACGTAAGGGACGATCTCGCATCCACCATTTACAATGAAGTAAGGCATGTCGGAGAGCTCTAGGGCCGCCTTGGTGAGGGTTGCCGGCGTCGGGATCCCGCCAGGGTTGATAGGAATGCCTTTCATGCATGTGGTCTTCCCACTGACAAGGATCTCCGCGTCCGCGGCTGGAGTGAACATGGTGAGTTCGGGTGTGTCGCCGGCGTCAGACACCCCGGGGATGGTCGAGGTGCGTGTGTTGGCCACTGTGCAAGTGAACACACCGTGCTTGCCCCAGATCCTGGAGAGGATGTCTTCCGCGATCTTCTCGTTGCCGTATACGCCCAGGGAGGGCGGGAGTTCGAATGCCATCTTATTTCACCATTTATTCTGTAAAAGAGTTTGGACCACCTTATCCAGAACAATCTTTGATCCGTCCGGTAGGCCGGTGTCAATGTTCGTCCACAGCGGGACGTCCATCAGTATGTGCTCCCCGGTCATGCACGAAGTGCCGTGGTCGACGAAGTACACGATGTTCTCCGCGTCCGGGAAATATCTCTCCATGAGGTGGTCGGTCTCCTCCAGCACCGCCTTCTTCTTAAAGGGATCCCTCTGATGGCTGTACTCGTCCACCTCGTCCACGTGCAGAAATACGTTGCCTCTCTCTAGGGCTCCTTGCGCGATGGGGAATCTCTCCTCGAGGTCGTCAATTATGTGGGTCTCCATACCAAGCGATGCGCATATGCCCATCGACGTAGGGCTGTTGGAGACAGCGACCATCGGGACCAGCTCGGGAAAGGGCGGGTACTGCCTCCCGAACTTCCCGCATCCCCAGGGATACCCCGTGACGCCGCCCATCTCGGAGGCGACGGTCATCACTAGCTCGCCCAACTTCCCAGGAACCTCCTTGAAGGGGGCGTCCACCGGCGGGGCGGGTAGGTCAGGGACATCATCGCTGACCATGGTCAGCACTGCGCGGCCTTCTATAAAGAATTTGATGGCCGGGTTATAGGGGGCTAGCAGGTCTATGTGGGACATGATCCTCCTCTCAAGTTCGTCCTTGATTTCGGCAGTGTTATAATACCAGCAGACCATGCCGTTTCCCACAGTAGCAGGGCTGAGGCGGTACGCCGTGCGTCTCAGGTCCTCAATAGGTAAGCCGAGTCCTAAAGCCTCCAAGACCGCGCGCGGAATTTCTGGCGGGTGCCCAGTAAAAAACTCATTCAGGAAGAGCTGCGTATATTCCCTGCCGGTCGTCTTAAGCCTGTGTGGGGCCATAGTCTCAAGGTAAGGCATCTCCGCGACATCTATGGGTTTCTTCCCGTCCATAAGCGGATTGGGGTCGTCCTCGGCCCCGTCCAGCAGGACAAAGAGAGTGTTGCTCATTGTATCCTCCTTAATGCGATAGCGGCTTGTCCGACGGATATGCCGCAGTCTCCATTGGGGACCTTCCCATGGATCGCTGGTAGATGGTCGGATGATATAACCATATCCTTGAACATCCTGGACACCACCCTGTTGTAGGACACACCACCAGTAAGGCCTATATACTTGTACCCCGCGGAGTCGGCAGCCGATATGGATGATTGGACCAGTTCAGTCATTAAATTATATACAATGGAATATGCCTCGTCCTCCGGCCTGCCCCTCCCCAGGCGCTCGAAGAGGTGGGCTGTCCGTATGACCCCGTTCTCTGTCTCCGTCTCGAAGCCGTCGATCAGACGACCCCTTGCCAGCAGAGGTTCCAGCTTCATGGCGGGCTCGCCGTCATAGGTGCGCTCCCTGCAAACCCCCAGCGAAAACGACAGCGCGTCCAGGACTCTTCCCATGGACGAAGTACGGATGCTCGTCCCCATGAGCTTCCTGAGCACGGCGGCGTCCCTGTCGGGAAAATCGTGGTTCTCGGCCCCGTTCATCTCGTCGATGGCGAACTTCAGCCTCCTGAGGTCGTACAGGGCCTTCTCGGACCCCAATAGCGGGATACACTCAAGGTGGGCGGCCCTCTTGTATCCGGAGAGGTCGGCGCAGAGCACCTCCCCTCCCCAGGTGGTGCCATCGTCACCGTGGCCGGTTCCGTCCAGCGCGAGGCAGGCGCATCCATCGATACCCACATCTGCCATCAGGGACGCGGCATGGGTCCAGTGGTGCTGCACCTCCATCAGTTCCGCCCCGTACTCCTCCGCCAGAGCCCTCCCGAATCTCCTGTTGGCGTATCCAGGATGCAAATCGATAGCCACCACGTCTGGGTGACATCCGATCAGGGACATCTGCGTCTTGACAGCCTCCTCCAGGTATTCGGGGACGCCTACCTTCTCACCGTTGCCGATGTACTGTGTCGGCCAGATGACGCCGTTCGATGCAACAGACCCGGACAGGTTCTCTTGGGCTCCCAGGGCTACCACGTCCCCGTTGATTCTAATCTCCAACCCAAAGGGGATACTCCCCCTAGACCTTCTGATGTATTGCCTCCTGTCATCAAAAATCCTGAGAACGGTATCGTCGGCGCGGTTGATAATGGGCTGGTCATGAAACAGACAGGCATCGGCCCCTAACCTCCTAGCCTCGTCATTCTTGATGGCCATCGGCTCCCCAGGGACGTTGGCAGACGTCATGACTAGGGCGTCATGCTCCAGCCATGAAAACAGGATGTGGTGCATCCCAGTGTACGGAAGGAACATGCCAATGTTATCTAAACCGGGCGACGCCAGTTCCGCGACCTCAGTCGTTCTCTTTCTGACGAGGACGATCGGTCTCTCGGGCGATCTGAGAGCCTCCGCCTCATTTGCAGTTGGCAAGGCGTATCTCCTGACGGCTTCCATATCCCTGGCCATGATCGCGAAGGGTTTGTTCCTCCTGTTATACCACTCTCTCATCTCAGGGAGGACGTCTAAAATGCAGCAAATGTGCATCCCGCCCCAGCCCTTGACCACCGCTTTCCTGCCAGAGTCCAACAGCTCCGCTAGTCTCCTGATGGGATTGTCGATGAACACCCTCCCGTCGGATGTCTCCAGCCAGTACGATGGTCCGCATCTGGGACAACAGATGGTCTGGTGGTGAAATCTGCGGTTTTTCGGGTCCAAGAACTCCCGGGCGCAGTCGGGGCACATCGGGAAGCCATCCATGGAGGTGAGGGGACGGTCGTAAGGCATCTTTCTTAAGAGCGTGAACCTGGGTCCACAGTCGGTGCAGGTGGTAAATGGGTAAAGGTGCCTGCGACCCATCGAGAAGATCTCCTCCACGCACTTATCGCACATAGTGCTGTCCGCAGGGATGGACGCGCCGCTCCCGCTACCGGAGGACGGGATGATCGAAAACCCAGGAGGCCCTCTATAGGGAACGTACTCCCTTTGGATCGAGGTGACCTTCGCCAACGGCGGAAGGTCAGACATGAGTTCAACCAGCAGCTGATCGGTTCTGTCGGAGTCGATGATTACAGACGAGCCGTCGTTCTGAACAGTCCCTGAGGCGCCCACGCGCTCCGCCGCGCGGTACACGGCAGGTCTAAAGCCCACTCCCTGAACAGTTCCGCGTATGGTCACCCTCATGTTGGGGTGTATTACTTCGTATCGGATAACATCATAGGTTGTTGTTCTAACCATGGACTTCGTGAACAGCAATAGCAAGAGGAAATCGACAGTACAAATAGACGACTGTTCAACATGGATTATCACTTCTACTCAAATAATGTGCGCACGTACGTACACAAATCGTCGATCACCCCGATCATCT
>CAZIJM010000070.1:0-7079 GCA_964539695.1 uncultured Methanomassiliicoccales archaeon
TAGTACGTTATATATTTATAAGGTACTATACAAACTCTTTCCATAGTCCGAAACGATAAAAAATATGTACCTATGACCCTCGGAAGAGAATCGTGAGGCTGTAAATAGATTCCGAAAACGGTTGAATCGGTCGGAATCCATCCGAAAGAAGCATTTACCACACTTGTTTGCTCGATGTCTTAGTACACCACTGTGGGAAATTTCTGATACACCCCAACGACAACACGTGCACCGTGTGAATCGTGTTCACGGACTTGGAGAGGGCAATTGGAGGCGCTGCACCTTGGTGGAGTACATCCGGCTCCCATAAGATTAACATCATCCCAGGAAATGCCAGGTTAATTAAAATGACAGGAACAATGAGGCTAGTGCTCCTCCGCCACGGAGAGAGCGTCTGGAACAGGGAGAACCTATTCACGGGGTGGACTGACGTAGACCTGTCGAACAGGGGCCGCAAGGAGGCCAGGTCTGCCGGGAAACTGATTAGGGACGAGGGTCTAGACTTCGACATTTGTTACACGTCATTCCTTAAGAGGGCGATCCACACACTTAACCTCGTCCTGGAGGAAATGGACAAGGAGTGGTTGCCAGTGGTGAAGGCGTGGCAGCTGAACGAGCGCCACTACGGTGCATTGCAAGGTCTAAACAAAGCCGAGACCGCCGCAAAGTATGGCGAGGAACAGGTCAGGATATGGAGAAGGTCCTATGCGACGCCCCCGCCAGAGCTGGACTCCTCCGATGAACGTAACCCCGCCAACCAGGAGATGTTCAGGACCGTTCCTAAAGAACACCTCCCGCTAACTGAAAGTTTAAGAGAGACTGTCGCCAGGGCAGTACCGTACTTCAATACGGAGATAAAGCCCAGAATGCTCGCCGAGGAAAGGGTGCTCATCACCGCCCACGGTAACTCCCTGAGAGCGCTGGTCAAGGTGTTTGACGAGATGTCCGACGATGAGATCGTCGACGTCAACATCCCCACAGGCGTACCGCTAGTCTATGAGTTCGATCCAGACTTCAACGTGATCTCCAAGAGTTATCTCGGAGACCACGCGACTGGCGACGTCAATATAGCGGCTGTGGTCAACCAGAGTAGAAAATCCTGAGGTCTCGGGAGCTCATTCGCCGTAACGTTCGCAAACGCCGTTGACGGTGGAGATTCGTATCCGCCAACGCCCCCTACCATTAAAGCCGTGAGAATAGTCCGATCGACATCTGAGGCCGTACATAATTCTGAGATGCCTGGGGCGGAATGACTAGATCCTGGTCGCGCTGTGTATTGTTTTCGTCGCTGGGTAAGTGTCCTTGACCCGCGCATCTCCGAGTACATGAGCGACGTTACCGACCACCTCCAAACAGGCACCGCTACGGACACTATTATGGAAGGGGGAGCAAATGTTGGCCTGCGCCTTCGCCAGTCTGGCGTTCGCCCTCTACACGACGGTCAGACCGCCAAGATATGGTTGCCACTATACAGCAGGCTTAGGAGCCTGCTCTTTCAGACCGTCAGCGACTTCTCAAGAGAGGATATGGATGGCTTTTCGGCTGTCAGCCTCATCACTCACTCTACCAACGACGTCTATCAAATCCAGCAGTTCCTTTCCAGGGTGATTGTCATTGTGGTGAAAGCCCCGTTCCTGGAGGTATAGGCAGTCTTCAAAATGCGCGGCAGCACCTTCGAATGGTTATCCGTCACCGTCGCAGATGTACTGTTCATGTTCGCGGTCCTTCGCCGTCATTTTCCACTGCAGCAGCTCTTCATCAGAAGAATACAGTGGTACGTAGAGACTGTGAACCACATTATCCGCGACGACCTGGAAGAGGCGAGGGGGTCAGGGCCTACAACACCGAGGCTGAGTAAGAGGCCAGATTCTCCGACGCCAGCGACAGGCTGCTGTATAACAGTGTGACCCCGATGCACACTATCCACCATGTACGCGTTGGCATCATCCATATTGAACTTTCTGACCCTGGCCATCTACTGGCTCGGAGTGGAAGTCATTCAGGCGGCCTCTAGGCAGGTGGAGCAGATGTCCGTTCTTGGACATGATCATGTTCAGATCCTACGCCACGCAGATCATCTCCACGGTGATGATGACTACCGGCATCCTGCAAGGGCTGCCCGGGTTCATAGTCTCCGCTAGAAGGATCGGGTAGATCATTTTGCACGAGACGTCTGTGATGGACGGGACGGGGGCCAGCCCCCAAAGGGGAGCGGCACGGAGATGGTGTTTAACGACGTCTCCTTTGTCTACCCCGGGACCGACTCCAAGATATTATCCCATGTGAGCTTCAGAACTGCCCCCGGGGAGAAAATCGCAGTGATAAGGCCGACCGCCAGCAGAAAGATCTCGTTGGTCAACCTGGCGCCCCGCTTGTACGACGTTACATCCAGAAGAGTGTCAGTAAACAGTGTGGACGTGCACGACTGTTGCTTGGAAAACATGTACGCCCGCTTAGGGTACGTGCCATAGATCCCGGTGGTTTTCTCCGAGATTGTGAGGTTCAACGTGGCTATGGGCGTAGACAGGCCGGATCGGGAGGTGGAGAAAGCCCTGAGGATAATTCAGATGTAGGAACACGTAAGCGAGATGCCGAAGGGCATCGACACTGACATGGTCAGAACCAGCTCCGCCGAGAGCTTCAGCACCACCATGGTGACCGTCTGCATGATAGCCAGGTCACTCATCATGATGGCCTACACCGAGTGAAGGTTGGCGGTTGTTGCGGTCATCCCGACGCTAGCCGGTTTTGTGGTCCTGTTTACCGTCACCCGCAGGTCTCAGAAGTATTTCATCGCCCAACAGAAGGACCTAGGCGTGATCAACGGGATCGTGGAGAAAATCTCTACAGTCATCATCATCCGCACCTACAACGGGATGTTATCGTCGGTATCAAAGTTCGAGGAGGTCAATGCCTGCCTGTTCCGCGGTTTGTTCAAGGCCAGGGTAGCCACCAGTATGATGCCCTAGATGATGAACTTCATCAGCAACCCGGGGTACGTGATGGTCTGCATAACCGGGTTAACGCTGATCATAAAAGACAGTATAGGGTACGGGGTGATTGTGGCGTTCATCGTCTACATTAAGAAGTTCGACCAACTGGTGGTCGAGATTACCAACATCATCACCAGGATGCAGTCCGTGGCCTCCGTCTCGGAGAAAATGTTCGAGGTCCTATCCACCGACGAGATGAAGCCTTTTCCGCCGATATATAAGATAGGAAGGTCTAACGGTCATGTGGAGTTCAGGGACGTTCGCTTCGGGTATACGCCGGAAAGGAAGATTATCCACGGGTTCAGCCTCGACATTAGACCCGGGTCTAGGGTGACCATTATAAACCCGATGGATACGGACAAGACCATGTTCGTGAGCCTTCTGATGAGGTTCTACAACCCCGACTCAGAGAGATCCTGATCGACGGCGTACTCATAACCTCCATGCCCAGGGTCCAGGTGAAGAACCAGTTTTTCATAGCTCTGCAGGACTTCTGGATCTCCGACGACACTTACCATGACAACGTATCGTTCATCAGCGGCACTGGCAGGGAGGTTGTAAAGAGAGCATACAACCTGGTATAAGGGAGTATATCTCATGCCGGATAGCTACGATGCCATGGTCGGCGAAGACAGGGGGTTGTCGGATGACCAAAAACAGCAGCTGACCATCACCAGGGCAATAGTGAAGGGCGCGCTCATGATCATTCTAAAGGAAACCACCAGTTCGGTGGACACCAGGACAGAAAAGTGCATACAGGAAGTTATGGATACGCTCATGGATAAGAGAACGTCATTTGTCATAGCGCACAGGCTCTCCATCATCAGGAACACCGACGTGATTTTAGTGCTGAGGGATGGGAACATCGTGAAGCAGGGCACCCATTAAGAGCTGATGGCCCTGGACGGGTTCTACAGGAGGCTCCACGACTCACAAGTCGATAATGGAGGTCGACTCCCACCGATCTACTGAACGTGGTTTACTACCTGGGGCACAACCTCCAAAAAGGAGAGGTGGCCAACAGCCCCATCCTCTTTAAACAATATATACAACTCGCGCATCTACGGCATCAATGACAGCAATCAGGGACTCGAGTAACATCGCCGTCTCGGACGAAATCGCCACTGTCCACGGATGGGTCCAAGACGTGAGGAACCTCGGGGGGATCTCGTTCCTGACTCTACGCGACAGGCATGGTACCATCCAGGTGACCATGCCTAAGAAGAAGATCGACCCGAAGCTCTTTACCACCCTCACCAAGCTACCCAGGGAGTCCTTAGTCTCCATAACAGGCAAGGTCAAGGAGAGCAACCAGACTGCCCTCGGCCTGGAGCTAATCCCCACCTCCGTCGAAGTAATCGGCGAGGCCGCCGTGCCCCTGCCGATGGGGGTCATCGACAAGGTTAATGTGGAAATGGATACCCGTCTCAACCACAGGTTCATGGACCTCCGCAAACCGGAGGTTAAGGCGATTTTCGAGCTGAAGTCCATGATGATGGACCTCATCGAGGAGGCCGTTAGGGAGAACGGGTTCACCCGCGTCTACACTCCCAAGATCGGCGACAACGGCGCCGAAGGAGGAGCAGAGCTATTCAGAGTACAGTACTTCAACAGGCCCGCTTATCTTGCCCAGTCCCCCCAGCTCTACAAGCAGATCCTCATGTCCACCGGCCTGGACAGGGTGTATGAGATCGGCCCCGCATTCAGGGCGGAGCAATCCAACACCAACCGCCACGTCACCGAGTTCATCTCTTTCGACGGCGAGATGTCCTGGATCCAAAACCAGAGCGACATCATGGCCATGATCGAAGAGATCGTGGACCACGTACTCAGGAGCCTCAAGGAGAGGGGTACCAGGCAACTAGAAGTCCTTGATAAGGAAATCAACGTCCCCGCCAGGCCATACCCCGTTCTGACGTATTCCGAATGCCTGAAAATAGTGAACGATGCCGGTCTCAATCTGAACGAGGGCGATGACCTGAGCACTGAGGGCGAGAAGCTCATAGGCGACATTATGGGTCAGAAGGGCATCGACCTCTACTTTATCGCCGAGTACCCAGAGAAGGCTAAACCCTTCTACATCATGGAAAAGAACGGCACCCCCTACTCCTACAGTTTCGATCTAGACTACCGCGGCCAGGAAGTCTCCTCTGGCGGTCAGAGGGAGCACAGGTTTAACATCCTCGTAGAGAGGATAAGGAAGAAGGGCTTAAACCCAGAGGACTTCAGGTTCTACCTCGAGGCCTTCAAGTACGGCATGCCCCCGCACGGGGGCTGGGGCATCGGCATTGAAAGGTTCCTTGTGAAGATGCTGGACCTGTCCAACATCAGGGAGGCGATCCTTTTCCCCAGGGACCCCAGCAGGTTAGAGCCTTGAAAACGGGGGGTCTCGACCTTCACCATCATTTTATCATCTTCCCAATCTTTCACTCAGCTATCCAATGAAACTTGCACATTCTATAGGTTTTCCACAATTATATAAAAAAAGTCCCCATTTCATCGTCCATGCGCATAACTACCAACACCGTATCGCTGTACTATGAGGTCAGGGGGAAGAAGGGTCCCATCATCATAATGCTCCACGGCAACAGGGAGGACCACACGATCTTCGATCGGGCGGTGGCCTATCTCGAGCAGAAGTTTGTCGTCTACTTGGTAGATTTGCGCGGACACGGCCAGAGCTCCCTGGTGAACGAATACCATTACCAGGACATGGTGGACGACCTCACTGAGTTCATAAGGAAACTCAAGCTGGAGAGTCCCGCCATATGCGGGTTCAGCGACGGGGCCATAGTTGGTCTAATGTTCGCCTCGCAGTACCCGGACTCTCTTTCCAGGCTGATCGCCTGCGGCGCCAACACAAGGCCCAATACCCTCAAGGGCCTGAAGATGTCCATGACAAGGTTCGGGTCTATAGACAAAAAGGACCCTAAGGTCAGGATGATGCTCACCGAACCCGATATCACGGCAGCGGACCTGGCTAAGATCAAGGTCCCCGTGACGGTAGTGGCCGGCAGCATAGACTGCGTCAAGCGTAGTGACACCGACTTCATCGCTAACTCGGTACAGCATGGACAGATCATCATCATGAAGAGGGCAAACCACAGCAGCTACGTAGTGCACAGCACCCGCATCGTGGATGTAGTGTTCACCGCCATGGGAGTGGACACCACTGACGTTCAGCCGGTTCCGGCCTTCGAAAGCTGACTAGCGGAGAGGGCTTTCAAGGGTTTCGGCGACCTCCTGGTTCGCTTTATATAAATGCCAGCCAATTGAGTAACGATATAAATGGCGGTATCCGGAGACACCTACGAACGCGAGCTGAAGGCACTCCTTGCGGGGGACCAGAAGGCAATAGCCAATATGGTCAAAACCTGCAATGCCATGGAGACCGCCGCCTACAACTCAATACTTCAGGAGCCGTTTCTAGTTATCCGCGCAGCGGGGTCGCTAGGAGTTGATCTGGTCGCACTCAGATGGGACTTTTCCTTCCCGATCGAGGTCAAGAGCTCCTTGGACCCGGTGCTCCACTTCAGCAAGAACCAGCATCTGGTAGGCCAGGCGAACAACATGCTAGACGAATGCCACCGCTCCCACCTTATCCCGATCTACGCCTTCAGGCTGAAATCGTTCCGCGGCGATCCTTGGAGAGTATTCACCATACCCTGCGACCATGCCTTTAAGGGCCGTCATTCGGTCCTGTACAGAAGGTTACCCAAACTGGACGTGTCCAACAACGGAAACTACATCATGAGGTGGGACAACGGCATGAAGCTGTCCGATTTCCTCCTGTACACGGGAATGTCGGACTACTCCAGTGAATGAGAATGGAATCGCCGTCAAAATTCATAGGGTTCATCACAGGTTAGCCTCGATCGATCATCATTCAGTCCGGTTCCATAGTGTTATTCCAGGGCTATAGTTATCGTTTACTCAGGACACACGCGTCTTGGACCTTATTATAACCATAGACTTCATGAACAGCAACAGCAAGAGGAAGTCAATAATACAAATAGACAACTGTTCAACATGAAGAATAGTCACCGACAATGACTGTGAACGGTGATACTGTGAAACGACCGAATG
>CAZIJM010000071.1:0-7027 GCA_964539695.1 uncultured Methanomassiliicoccales archaeon
TTGGCTGAGGGATGCTCCGCATCCCAAAACCAAGCGCAACCCTCTTACAACAATTTTGGTTTGCCTGATTTGACTAAGTTCCTAAACTCGTTTTTTCAACCCTACATCACATAGAGCCATGATTCTAACGTTGGAAGGTTCAGAACGATATATACATCAATTACAATCCGCTCCGTCATGCGTATGATAGGTTGGAACCCCTCCGAAGAGGGAGTCAAGGTCCAAATTGAGACGGATGAGGACATATGGCATCTCTACAACATCATCGAGGTTAGGGATCTGGTGACCGCCTCCACCACCCGCCGCGAAGAGAAGTCTGCGGACAAGATCAGGGCGGAGAGGACAGAGAAGAGGAGGATAATTTTGGGGGTGCGCATAGAAAAGATCGAATTCTCTGAAGATGACCTCAGGCTAAAGCTCCTGGGTACCATCGAAATTGGGCCGCAGGACATCGGGCAGCACCACACCCTGATCCTGGAGATCGGAGACAGTCTCTTCATTACCAAAAAGCATTGGAGGGACACCCAGGTCAAGAGGCTGAAACGGGCCGTAGCCGACTCCAGAAAACCTAGGATCGTGTTCGTGTCCCTGGATCAGGACGAGGCCACCGTGGTCGTCCTGAGGCAATTCGGCCTGAAGGAGATAGCTACCGTCAGGTCAGGCAAGTCTGGGAAGCAGTACGCGAAGAGGCTCCAGGCAGACGGCTACCACGACGATATAATCTCCAAGGTGACGTCGCTGATGGAACCGGGCATGCCCGTGGTGGTTCTGGGGCCGGGGTTCGAGAAGGAGTCTCTGGCGGAGGACATGAAGAGGGCCGATCCCTTGATGTTCGGGAAGGTACACGTGTACCACACTGGCCAGTGCGGCATGGTGGGGGTCAACGAGCTAATTAAGACCGGTATGGGGGCCGATATCCTCAGGGAGTCCTCGGTGGGGGTGGAGATGGAGGCGGTGGAGAAGCTAATGACCGAGATCTCCCGCAACGGCCTGGCCACCTATGGGACGCGGGAGGTGAAGGACGCCGCCACGTCCGGGGCCGTAGAAAAGTTACTAGTCTTGGACTCCAAGATAAGGGAGCAGGACCTGGACAACGTGGTCCGCGCGGTGGAGTCTCAGAAGGGCACCGTCATCGTGGTCTCGGGCCAGCACGACGGGGGCAGGGAGCTGGCAGCCCTAGGTGGCATGGGCGCTTTGCTGAGATACAAGCTGGACTTACCACCCAGTTCCTAAACATTTCCAGATAGAAGTTCCAGGGTCTATTTTAATCCGTATTAAATATCAATGAGCTATAGGGATTCGTGTACAGCACCCCGCCGCAACGGATGCACGCGTCGGGGCGGCAAGGTATGAACATGAAAAGCAAGAGCGAGGTTATCAGTTGTCTCAGCACCCCCCTCTGCATCTGCGATTCCACCCTTGGAATTGGGGAGCAGGCTGCGGGAGCGGTTTTCTCCAACATTGAAAAATACAGAATTGCGCAGCTCCTGGACGACGCTGGTGTTCCCCAGATCGAGGCGGGCAACCCCATCCTCGGGAATGAGGAGAAGAAGGCCATCCGCCACATTGTCCACATGGGCCTGAACGCGTCTGTTATGGCCTGGAACAGAGCCGAGATCGGGGACATTAACGCCAGCATAGAGTGTGACGTGGACTCCGTCACTATTTCATTCCCGGCCTCCAACATCCAGATAGAGAACGTCTTGAAGAAAGACCAGCAGTGGGTCCTGGACAAAATCTACGAGGCCACCTCCTACGCGGCGGAGCACGGCCTTTACATCTCCGTGGTTGCTGAGGACGCCGCCCGCGCGGACCTCGGATTTCTCATTGACTTCGCCAAAGAGGCCAAGGGTGCCGGTGCAGACCGTTTCGGGTACGCGGACACCGTCGGGACCGGCGACCCATTTAGCTGCTCGAAAAGGATCGAGATGATCAGGCAGATCTCCGGGTTCGACGTGGAAGTCATGGCTTATAACGACTTCGGCATGGCCACTGCCAACACCTTCGCAGCCGTCAACTTCGGCGCCAAGTTCGTCAGGACCACTGCTATGGGCCTGGGCCCCAGGGCCGGTTGCGCCGCGCTCGAGGAAGTCGTCATGATTGCCAAGCACATACTGCAGACCGACACTGGCGTCGACACCACCAAGCTCCGCGGTGTAGCGGAGTCTGTGTCCGCTGCTTCCGGGTTTCAGATCTGGCCCACCAAGCCAGTTATCGGATCCAAGTACTTTGCTCAGGAGATTGGCTTCATGAGCGTGCCCAAGTGTACGGAACCCTACGACCCCTCCGAAGTCGGCATAGAAAGGACCCTCGTCATTGGAAAGCACTCCGTCAGGAACACCATCGTAGCGGCCATGTCCGAGATGGGCATTGAGCTTAGTAGGGACGAGGCTGAGTCACTACTCGCCATGGTGAGAAGGGCGTCCGCCATGATGCACCGCAGCCTCAGCCAAAAGGAGTTGTTCCTACTTTACGAGGACATGATGTCCGGAAATAACACCTTCGACGACGAGGACCCGGGGCAGCAGCTCCAAGCCAAGTGATCCAAACCTCTCAAGGACCCGTCCGGATTCGGGGCGGGTCTTCTGAAATCTTCTTTTATATTCTGACGGAGCGGCCTCAATATATGCTCTTAGATATAGCAATATATCATCATTATACCTGGTCAGGTCGAGTCATTCCGCGAAACGGAGCTCGTTGTGCTCTACTTTGAGCATCGACAGGACGTCCTTTAGGATCACCGTGATCTCGTACCTTGTGTTGAATAGAGTGTTGTTGAAGAAGTAGAGTCGCATCCACACATCTTATCTTCACCAGGGCTCACTTAGTGCCTACGTAGATGTTCACAGCGCCGAACGACTTCACGTAGAACCTGGCGTCCTCGAACCCGGCCTTCCTAAAGATCTTGACCATGTCCTCGCCGTAAGGGAACCCCTCTATAGAGGCGGTCAGCCACTCGTACGCGGACTGCCTGCCGTTGATGGGCTTGCCCTTGTCGTATTTGCGGCCGTACATTCTGATTCTCTTCATGTAGATGTTGTAGAAAAAGCGCACGACGCTATTCTTGGGCTTAGAGAGCTCAGCGACCACAACCCTACCACCCGGAGCGAGTACGCGGTGCATCTCGGATACGGCCTTTTGGATGTCGCAGACATTGCGTAACATGTACCCAGAAGTCACCAGGTCGAAGGAACCGTCTCCGAACTTAAGGGCCAGTGCATCCCCTTCCTGCCAGTCAATTCTCACCGGGAGGTCTAGCTCGGATTCCTTCCTGGCAGCGAGCTCCAGCATCTTGGGGGTGAAGTCCACCCCGACCACGGTGGACCCAGGGCCGGCGATCCTGGTTACATGGAATGCAATCTCCCCCGTCCCTGTTCCGACGTCGAGACACCTCTTCCCGCGGATGTCCCCGGCCTTCCTCATCATGAACTTGTGCCAGTTCTGCACCATGTGCATGCTCATGATTTCGTTCACCTCGTCGTAGTAGTCCGCGATTTCGGTAAAAACATCCTTAATGTACTCCTCCTTACCTTCGAACCGGATACCAGTCTTAAGCTCTTCTTCTGCCATTTCAGATCACCTGGGTTACAAAGAAATCGATTAAATACCCTGTCACGAGGAGTACTCCGAAGTGCCAGTTCATCCGGAAGGCCATGGGCACCAGCATGAAGTTGGCATGGGAGTCTTCGAGGCTTCTCTTAGCGTTCTGGACCAATTTGTAGAGGTCGTACAGGGCGATGAAGGCCAACGCGCATCCCGCCGGAATATATTCAGCGAGGATCAGGACTAGTAGAATCGGAAAGGACGCGCTGTTCATGAGATAGTATAACCTGAAGCTGCCCTCGTGACTCAGGTGGCCGCAGAGCGTCCTCACTCCCGCCTGCCGGTCCTCCTCGTAGTCCCTGGTCTCGTTACCAGCGAGGACGCCCGTGATCATAAACGCATTGGGCAAAGACAAGAGCAGGACTTCCCAAGAGAAGATCTCGCCGGTGAGTACGTAGTACGTCCCCAGGGGCATCAGGAGGCCCATCATCAGGAACACCGACGGCTGGCCCAGTCCGTAGTACTTGTAGGCGGGACCGACGGTGTACATAACCGCTCCAGCCACCCCGAGAATGCCATAGACCAAGATACCCCAACCCACATACCAGATGAATATCAGGCCGATCAGGCATGTGATGCCGATGCAGGCCATGCCCATTAGAAGAACCTGCTTCGGTCTCAGGACGCCGGTGACGAGCTCTGGCGAGCGGGTCTCATTCTCCACCGTGTCAGTTCCCTTAGAGAAGTCCCCGTAAGTGTTCAAGAGATTGGATGCCGACTGTAGGAGGATGCCGCCGATAAGAACCAGCACGAGAAGGACCCACTCCAAGGCCCCGAAGGGCTGATGGCAGTACGCCACGGCGCTGCCTATCGGTACTGGTACCATCGCGCCGTGAAGTGTCCACGGCCTGAAGGCATTCCACCAGCCGGCCTTGACTGGCTTTACTCCTGACATGGGACAACCTAAAGTCACGGCTCTATTAAAGATTCAAGACGGAGCGCCGGGCCCCGTAAAAGGAGGTGTGAATGGAAAGGGCGTCCCGTTCGTATGGAACTGGGCGCGTTACACTACCACTGGAGGGGCAGTTACTGTTCAAACAGTGCGAACACCTTGTTGGAATACCCAAGCATGTCGTCCAGAGGCATCCCCGCAATGAGCAGGGCCTGATCGTACATGATTTCGGCCATTGCTCTGGCCCTGTCGGAGTCCTCCCTCATGACCTTCTTCAGGGCGGTGTAAGCCAGATGGTTGACGTTAACCTCCAACACGCGCTTCGCCTTGATGGACCGGTTGGCCTCGCCGGGGAGGGAGGCGAAGTACTTCTCCATCTCCAGGGATACATCCCCGTCGGCGCTCATGCAAACTGCATGGGTTTTTAGGGTCCTAGAAACCCTCACGTCCGAGACCCTGTCTCCCAAGGTCTCTTTGATGAACATGAGCACGTCTTTCTCGGACTCTTGCCTCTCGTCCATGGCCTTCTTCTCGTCCTCAGACTCGATACCGAGGTCGCCGCCCGCTACGTCGCAGAACTCCTTCCCATTGTACTCCCTTAGGGTCCTGGCCACGAACTCGTCGACGTCCTCACCGAAGCAGAGGACATCATAGCCCTTCTCTCTGACCTGCTCGGTCTGGAGGACTTGCTTGGCCCTGGCGATGTTCTCGGCCGCAGCATAGTAGATCTTCGGCTGGTCTTCGGGCATTGCATCCCTATACTCCTTGAGCGTCACCATGGAGTCTTTCTCGAAGGACTGGAACATGAGCAGGTCCTTCAACAGGTCCGCCTTCATTCCGTAGTCCTCAACCACACCATATTTGAGCTGGGGGCCGAAGTTCTTGAAGAATCCCAGGTAGGTTTCCCTGTCGTCTTCCATCAGCCTGAGCAGCTCATTCTTAACCTTTTTCTCTAGGTTGGACCTGATGATCGCCAGTTGCCTGTCGTGCTGGAGCATCTCCCTTGAAATGTTCAGGGACAGGTCCGGGGAGTAGACGACTCCTCTGACGAACCTGAAGCAGTCCGGCAGGACGTCTTTGCATTTGTCCATGATCAGGACTCCGGAAGAGTAGAGTTGTAACCCAGGCTCGTAGTCCCTGCTGTAGAAATTGTATGGGGCAACTTTGGGGATGAAGAGCATGGCGCGGTAGTTCACCACGCCCTCAGCGTTGACCCTAATGATCGCGACCGGATCCTCCCAGTCACAGAACTTCTCCTTGTAGAAAGCTTTGCACTCGTCATCGGATACCTCGTCCTTTTCGCGCTGCCAAATCGGGACCATACTATTAACAACCTCGTCCTTTATGGATGTTACCCACTCCTTCTTGGGGTTGCCTTCATCGTCCTTCTCGCCAGTGTCAACGTAATCCTTATGCTCGATCTTCATGTGGATAGGCCAGCGGACGTAGTCAGAATATTTCTTCACCAGCTCCCGGAGGTTATAGGTGTCCAGGTATTCGCTATACCTCTCGTTCTCGTCGTTTGGCCTAAGGTGCATAATAACGTCAGTGCCCCAGCTGTCTTTCTCGCACTTTTTGATGGTGTAACCGTTGGCGCCTTCGCTGGTCCACTCCCACGCCTGGTCCTGGCCGTAGGGCTTGGACCGGACGGTGACCCTGTCCGACACGAGGAACGCAGAGTAGAACCCGACCCCGAACTGACCGATAATGTCGATATCCATGTTCTCCTGCAGGTCCTTCTTGAAGTCGAGAGACCCGCTGTGAGCGATAACACCCAGGTCGGTGTCCATGTCCTCCTTAGACATCCCGATTCCGTTGTCGGAGACGGTGACAGTGCCCGCATCAGGATCGGAGGACACTCTGATCGCGAAGTCCTCCCTGGCCACATTGACGTTGTTCGGGTCGGTGATAGACTTGTAGTGGAGCTTGTCTATAGCGTCAGACGCGTTAGAGATGATCTCTCTCAGGAAGATCTCCCTGTGGGTGTAGATCGAGTTTATCATGAGGTTGAGGAGCTGCTTGGATTCCGCTTTGAACTGCTTCTTTACCATTTTATCGACTTCCCTTCAACAGCTTCCGGTTTCCCGGGGGTTGGATAGTAATTAACTGATAGAATTTCTATAAATAGTTTGTTTATTAATCAATATTGTTGCATAATTCACCGGCACGATTCAGTTTATTCGATTTGCTGAATGAAGTTTAATAATCATTTTAAGCTAATATTTGTAAGATATGTTGTTACTGTTATTTTTTTAATTATATAAAATTTTCTATAAATATAAATATTAGTAGAATCATATTAAGTATAACCTATACTAGTTGCTATAATACAAGCCGAAATTGAGAAATGCCCGTTCTGTACGAACAGAATGAGACGGTTATTCTGATAGGATATCGGTAGGATGATGGGTACACGTAGCGGATACCAAAATTAAATAGCCACGTCAACGGCGGGACCCGTCGCCGGCAAAAGAATAAACAGGGCATACTCCCTATCAAGGCGGAGACACAGACCAACAATTACTCCCGCAT
>CAZIJM010000072.1:0-7001 GCA_964539695.1 uncultured Methanomassiliicoccales archaeon
TCTGTCCCTCGGTGATGTATCCAGACAGGTCGGGGATCGGATGGGTGATGTCACCACCAGGCATGGACAGGATGGGAATCTGGGTAATGGATCCTTTCTTGCCTTTGATCCTTCCCGCACGTTCATACAGCTGTGCGAGGTCGGTGTACATGTAACCGGGGTATCCGCGCCTTCCAGGCACCTCTTCACGGGCAGCCCCGATCTGACGGAGGGCCTCGCAATAATTAGTGACGTCGGTCATGATGACGAGGACCTGCATGCCCAGCTCGAAGGCCATGTACTCCGCAGTGGTCAGACCTAGACGAGGTGTCAGGGTCCTCTCAACGGCAGGGTCATCGGCGAGGTTCAGGAAGACCACAGCGCTCTTCAGGGCACCGGTCCTCTCGAACTCCTTCATGAACATCTGCTTCTCCTCATTAGTGATACCCATGGCGATAAACACAACCGCGAACTCCTCGTTTTCGCCACGGACTTTAGCCTGCCTAGCAATCTGCAGTGCAATCTCGTTATGGGGGAGACCGGATTGGGAGAAGATAGGCAGTTTTTGTCCCCTGACCAGAGTGTTCATACCATCAATGGTAGAGATACCAGTCTGGATGAAATCGGACGGGCTATCCCTTGCCCAGGGGTTGATAGCCCCACCCTCGATGTCGAGTTCCTTCTCAGGGACGATCCTGGCTCCGCCATCCAGGGGCTCTCCGGATCCGGAGAGAACCCTTCCAAGCATGTCTCTAGACACGGGCATCTTCATAGTCTCACCGAGGAAGCGGACAGAGGCGTCCCTGTCCACTCCGGTGGTTCCCTCGAAGACCTGAATGACAACGATCTCTTCAGAGGAATCCAGAACCTGTCCCCTTCTCATAGTACCGTCGGACATCCTGATACTGACCATCTCCTTGTATCCGACGGGCTCGGTGTTCTTGACATACACCAGGGGTCCGGCAATCTGGGAGATCGTTTTGTACTCTTTGGTAATGTCTGCCATTGGAATCACACTCCAAGTTCGGCGAACTGCTTCTCCATGTCCTCGGACACAGCTTTCAGCTCCTCGTCAATGTTCTTTTCGTACTTGGCCTGGTTAAACCTAGTCTTCACGGGAAGGTACGCGATCTTGTCAATCTGTACGCCGGCGGCAAGGGCCTTGTCCGCAAGGTTGGAATACTTCTTGATCAGGGTCATCATGATGTACTGTCTCTGGATAGGACAGTACATGTCGACTTCGTCGTAGGCGTTCTGCTGCAAGAAGATCTCACGGATCATCTTAGCAATCTCGAGGGTGATCTTCTGTTCATCAGGTAGGGAGTCAGATCCGACCATTTGTACGACCTCCTGGAGTTCGGACTCTTTTTGGAGAATCTGCATGGCCCAGGACCTCAAAGCAGGGAAGTCCTCCGCCACGTTGTCCTTGTACCACTGCAGGAGCTGCTTGTCGTACATAGTGTATGAGGTTAGCCAGTTGATGGTGGGGAAATGACGCCTCTCCCTAAGCTTGGTATCCAACGCCCAGAAGACACGGACGATACGGAGGGTATTCTGCGTAACCGGCTCGGATAAGTCTCCTCCGGGAGGGGAGACGGCTCCAATGACGGAGATTGATCCGTCCTCACCACATAGAGCCTTGGCGCGACAAGCACGTTCATAAAACTCAGACAGGCGGCCGGCGAGGTACGCGGGATAACCCTCCTCACCGGGCATCTCCTCGAGCCTAGAAGATATCTCGCGCATAGCCTCGGCCCACCTGGAAGTAGAATCAGCCATAAGCGCAACATTGTATCCCATGTCTCTAAAGTACTCGGCGATGGTCATCCCAGTGTAAACGGACGCCTCACGGGCCGCTACGGGCATGTTAGACGTGTTAGCAATAAGGACTGTCCTCTTCATTAGCTTCTCGCCGGTCCTGGGGTCGTCCAGCTCTGGGAACTCAGTCAAAACCTCGGTCATCTCGTTCCCACGCTCGCCACATCCGATGTAGACAACGATGTCGGCATCGGAGAACTTCGCTAGGGACTGCTGTGTAACGGTCTTTCCAGTACCAAAAGCACCGGGGATAGCAGCCGCTCCTCCCTTCGCAAGGGGGAACATGGTGTCCAAGACCCTGAGTCCGGTGACCAACGGGACATCTGGCTGATACTTCTCAGCGACGGGCCTAGGATCACGAACGGGCCAGTACTGAACCATGCAGACGTCGACCCCGTCGATGACAGCAATAGACTCATCGATAGTGAAGGATCCGCTCTTGATGGAGTCGATCTTCCCCTTGGCGATGTTTACGGGAACCATGATCTTATGGACCATGGGCCCCTCCTGGACAGTTCCCAGAATCTGTCCGGCAGAGATGGTGTCGCCCTTTTTGACGACGGGTGTGAAGTCCCATTTCTTCTCGTGGTCGAGTCCAGGTGCGGAGACCCCGCGATAGATAAAGTCTCCCATCTTCTCCCTCAGCACGGGCAGGGGCCTCTGGATACCATCGTAGACAGAAGTCAGGAGGCCGGGGCCCAGCTCAACGGAGAGAGGTTTGCCGGTGTTGGTGACCGGCTCACCAGGTTTGATTCCTGCGGTGTCCTCGTAAACCTGGATGACTGAATAGTCGCCGATGATCTTGATAACCTCGCCCATTAGCTGCTCGTTCCCCACGTGCACAACATCGTACATCTTGGGAGAGATGCCTGTGGCGGTCACCACGGGTCCGGCGACTCTGTAAATTACACCTTCAGTGCTCATTCTTATTCATCCTCTGTTTTGTATAAGTCAACGCCAATGGCTCTCTTCACCTTCTCGCGGAGGTCGCTCTGATCACCTCCAACGGGCACCACAACGGGCTGAATCGAGTCCATAACCCTGTGCCTGACGGCGAAAGAGAGATTGTCGAGATCCTTCGCATCCACTGCGAGGATACCTATTGATGGCTGGGACATAGCCTCCAGCATTTTCTCTTGGTAGTTGTCATGGTTGGCCACGAACACGCGCCTAATTCCGGCGAGCCTGAAGCCCAGTACGAACTCGTCGCTTCCGATCACTGCGATTTCCATCAGATCACCAGTAGTCCTTTGATGGTGTCCCTGTTGAGACTGCTCTCCGTGCCCCTCGCGATGGTCCTGATGTTACTGACTTCGATCTCCTTGTGGATCATGTAATCGAGGACGGGAACGACAGACAGGGGATAGAGGTGAGAGAATTTCTTCGCCTGCGCGATTTCGTACTTTTTCATCTCGGTGACGATATGCCTCAGGTTGACGTCGTCAGTCTCGACGAGGTCTTTAATAACGTCGTAGAACTCCAGATGCTGGAGATCGGACGCGCAAGCCTGGATGGTTTCCGCATTGGCTAACTGGACGGCAAACTTCTTGTTCACCTCTTTCCCATTGGGAATGATATATTTCATAACCTCCTCGCCGTGAATACCCTCAGCCTTTAGCTTCAAGATCGTTTCGAGGTTCCTAACGTCGATCTCTTTCCTGATGTACTCCTCGAACATCTTGGTGGGCCTGGAGTCGGCTTTAATGCTCGCGAGCAGTCTGGTGTAGTGGTACTTGTCGAGATAGTCCTCGATTTCACCCAGGTTGCAGTTTTCCTTGTATAAAGCGATAATGTCCTGGGGGACGGTGACACCCTCCATCTTGCCGTATGCGGCGAGGATGTCCTCATCAGAGTCCATGGACATGAGCTTCTCGAGTTGCTCCTGGTCCAGGCTCCCTGCAGGGACTAGGTCCTGCCTGACAGATTCAATGTCGAGACCGTATGACTTACCGCGGAGGATGACCTTAAGGTTCCAAATATCCCATTTCTCGAGATACGCCGCAACCATCGTATGGAGCTCACCCTGAGAGGCAGAAAGGATGCTGCTGAACACCTTGGCCATGTTAGCGTTGGTGGCATGCTCGACGAGATCAAGTCCCTCCAGGTTGGAGGCCAGCTCGTTCATCTCCTTCTGATATCCAGACTCGCTGATGTAGCGAGATATCTCAGGGACGCTCATCTGCAGCATCTTGTTGTAGTCCTCGTCGGCCAGGAGCAGCGATTTCTTCGCTTTCACCCTGGCAACGGTGTACGCGTAGTTGCCTTTTCTTCCGCTGGACTTAAACATACCCCTCACCTGAAGAGAATGTCCGACACAGACTTGATCTCACGGTCCCAGATCGCCTGAAGAATCGTGGAGTACTGCAAATCTACCTCGACGTCCCCATCCTCGCTCTGGAAGATGAGTCCGGCCTTGATTCTGCCGTCCTTCTCGACTGATGTGACGCCTAGATCGGCGGCGGTGAACTGGTCATTTTCCGATATAATCGCCTTGGGGCTATCGATGATCTTCTTGGCGACCTTCACCATTGCCTTGTATTGTGCCAGCTTGACGTCGCTGGGCGCGTTCACAAGGTCGGCGAGGGTGCTCTCAAAGGCCTCAGTGAGGAGCTCCTTCTTCTTCGCCAGGACAATCTTCTTGCTCTCAAGCTCAGCGCTGGAGAGTTCCTGACGGTTGAGACGCTCAATTGCTTCTTTGAGCCTCTTGTCCTCCTTTTCCTTGGTCTCAGCAATCCTGGCATCCGCGTCGGCATTAATCTTGGCGATCTCCGCGTCGGCCTCCGCCTTGATGGCGGCGACCTTCTCATCGGCGGCCTTGAAAATCTCTTGAGTCACGTTAGCTAGTGCCATGAGATTACCTCTTGGCAAGCTCACATATTAGCCATGACGAAGATACCGAGGATAGCGATGACCAGTCCAAAGATGACGATGGTCTCAGGGAGAACCATGAAGATCATAGCCTTTCCGAAGAGGGACTGGTCCTCTGTGATGGCCCCGACTGCGGCAGCTCCAACATCTTTCTCGGCCATTCCGGCTCCGAGACCAGTGAGTCCAACGGCGAGTCCAGCTCCGATAGCGATGAGTCCTATTCCAGTGTCTACCATTTACTTACACCTCTGTGGTTGTATTATCTTTGGAAATCGTTTTCTCGCGTTTGATTTTGAGCGGGTTGTATTCAACACCTCCACCCTCAAAGAACTTTTGCATGAGTTCCACGAACTGTAACCTGAGTCCGTGTAGACCCGCAGACAAGATAGCCAGGGTCCATATCATCAGGTGCAGGAAAGCGAACAGCAGAATCGCCACGATGAGCAGCGCGCTGAACTCTATATTCAGATACCCAGCGGCGTTCACCTCGGCTCCCGCGATCATCCCAATGCAAATATAATTGAATGCCAAGGCCATGCCGGCTTTTGACATTCCAATCGCAGCAAGACGAGTGTATGAAAGTATGTTTCCGACGATGCCGGGCAACTCAAGGATGGACTGGATTCCCTCGTGTTTAATGTTCATAGCCACTTCGATGATTATGAACACTACACCTAGAATCAGCGGCATAAAAATGTCGCTGAATCCAAATTTATCCGGGTAGATAAGGTACATGGCAAGCGCATAGCACACAAAAACGATACCGAGAAATCCGAAGATCCATCCGGCCTTTTCTGTGAATGCATGCTTGAACCCATACTGAATCGTCTTGTTATACAGGGCACAGAAGTACCCGATCAGCAGATGGACGATACCAATGTACACGGACATTTTGAGCAGCACACCAATCCATTCCTCTCCGATTTTACTGACACCGTGTCCTCCGGGAAGGATGCCCTCTAGGACGTGTGATAGATTCTCGAGTTTGAGCAGCATCTGCCAGGTGTAGGTAATTCCGTCATCGTTGAGTCCAACGAAGTGCATTCCCAGACACTCTCCGAAGAAGAAGAATCCGAAAATGAACGCCCAGATTCCGCCGAAAAACAAAACGGTGGCGATTGCACGCCAGTCCTTGTGGTGCGTAACCTTGAGTCCGTAGGCACCCAAAATGATGAACGGGATAGCGTATCCCACGTCTCCAACCATGAGTCCGAAGAACAAGGGAAGAAAGATCGCGATCAGGATAGAAGGGTCAATCTCCTGATACTTCGGCACCGACACGAGCTTTGTCGGGTATTCGAATTCCTTCACCACTCTTCCGTTCTTGAACTTAGTCGGAGCATCCTTGAATCTCTCCTCAGCCTCTTCGACCTCTTTCATGGACCTGCCGCGGGTTTCTTGGGCCTCCACGTAAATGCCCTCGACCATGGTCTCCAGCTGTGTCTTCACAGCATCGACTTTCTTGGTAGGTACCCATGCATCGACGACAAAGATATATTCGCTGTTCCCGATCCTGACGGGAATCTCCCCCTTCTGGACCTGAATGGACAGCTCCTCGTCGGATGCGCTGAGGAAATCTTTGTATTTCTCAAGAAGGTTCCCGATCTCTTTCATGACATTCTCCATCTCGGCACTGGCAACCGCGATATCACGGTCGGTCGCCACTAGGGCGTTGACCGCGGATCCCGTCTCGCCGGGAACCGATATCTCGGAGAACCCGCATTCGGAGAGAACAGACTGGACTCTGTCCCTGTCCTCGATCTTCGCGAACACGGCCACTACGTTGCCCTTCTTCTTGTCGAAGGAAGTGAAGATCTCACAGTCCACGCCCGAGAGCGCGGAAGTGGGGTCCTCGGCAATGGTCCCAACCATCGAGAATATGCTCTTATAACCGGAGTATAGCTCGAGGTCCACGAGTATGTCAGAAAGAAGCTCAAGATTCTTCTTCTTAGCGTTTAGCTCGGTGATTCTCTGATTGAGATCATTCCTCTTGTCGACGACGGAATTGATCTCCTTCTCGACAAGTTCGACGCTTTCAGATGATATCTTACTCTTGATTTCATCCTCGGAAACGGCCCCGGTTTTTATCGATTTGGTAATACCGAGTTCCTTTTCCATCGCACGCACCTTCAGCAATCTCTCGGATGCTTTAGGAGAGTACGGACGGGGGGTTCCCAAGGTGAAACCCTCATCCGCGTCAACGGTCTGATCGATCAGGTGGATAACTCCCACTTTATACAGGGCCTCGATGGCCTCGTCCATATGGGTCTTGGTACCCACAATCACAATCCTACTCATCGACTCAGGAAGTGACATTTAGGGTCCTCTCTATTTCT
>CAZIJM010000073.1:0-6928 GCA_964539695.1 uncultured Methanomassiliicoccales archaeon
CCAGGAACCCGTTCGTCCCCAACCAAGTTAATCTGAACCCCATCCGCTCCTGGACCGCGGCGGAGGTCTGGCTGTATATCTTGTCCCACGGTTTAGAGTACAATCCACTATACGACAGGAACTTTGAAAGGATCGGGTGCTACCTATGTCCTTCATGTCTGTCCAGCGAGTGGAGGAACACAGGCAAGATCCATCCCGACATGTACTCTCGCTGGGAAGACTGGCTTCACGCGTACGCAAAGTCCCACGGGCTCCCCCGTGAGTACGTGGACTTCGGGTTCTGGAGGTGGAAGGTCCTCCCGCCGAAGATGGTCTAGTTGTCCAAGGAGATGTGCCTAGACCTGAGGCCGAGGGTCGCTCAGGGCCCGTCGATGAGGATGATAAAAGGGGCTTCCCCCTGCATCGCTGGGGGGTACTCTATGGAGGCAGTGGTCACCATCCCACAGGTCAGGGACTTCTCTTACGTGGCCGACATCTTACGCACGGTAGGTGACGTGAGGTACGACGGGGAGTACGAGATCGTCCTGCTGAGGTTGCCGATCGGAAGGGCCAGGCTGTTCGGGGGCGGGCAGGTTTCAGTAAACTCTCCGGACGAAATAAGCGCCAAGAAAATCTTTGAGCGTGCGGTGAAGGCGTTGATCCGCGCCCAGATGTGCACTTCCTGCGGCATATGCGAGAAGGGCTGCCCCAGGCACGCAATAACGATGTCTGACGGCATGAGGGTGGATCCCGATAGATGCACCTCCTGCGGAAGGTGCGAGAGATTCTGTATGGTGGTTCACTATTACGACAAGCTGATGTCTGGGATTCCCGTTGCATCGTCGCGCAAGGGTTAATACAGCACCGAGCATCCCGACACTATGGATTTGATATTCGGCCTGGCCATGGTCATAGGTATAGGCCCAGCGCTCATCCTTATGTACCTCGGCGTAAGGAATTACACTTATCCGAGGGTCGAGCAGCCGTTCTTCAGCGACTCCACATTCTTCATGCTGCTTGTGGTTGGAATAATCATTGGTTCGGTGTTGTTCTTCGCCTTTTACATCATGGTATTTGCCAGCAACGTTGTGTACATGGCGATACTGGCGATCATAGAGGCGCTGGTGATGGTCGTGGTCATGAACCTCAAGAGGTTCAGAGGGAAGTCGGATTCCGTGTTCTACGGCTACGCGTTCGGTCTCGGGATATCCTGCGGGTTCGCGACTGGTATCGTGTTCCTGGTCTCGGGGGCCATCTCCGATGCCAATGGGTCAATCCTGGACTTCTCAATTTTGGTCTTCATCTCCCTGTCCGTTTCTATGTCCCTGATGTTCGGGTTCTGCGGCATTACTGTGGGCGAGGGCATCGCCAGGCACAGAGTGATGGAGTTCGCCCTCCAGGCGATAATTCCATTGATAATCTATAACATTTTAATGGCCGTTGTCATCCGCGGTGTGAGCGACGAGGAGAGCGTGATCCTGTATTATGTTTGCGTCATGGCAATGTTAATGTTCTCGGCCGGTACATACTACCGCACTATGTGTCTCCGTTTGCCGCAGATCGTGAAAGAGACTCTCAAGATGGAGGGCAAGAAGCGCGACGACATCCCGAGGTCGCGCTGAAGACATCACATCCTGTAAACACCGACTCTGACCTCGAATATGATGCAGCGGTCAAGCATGGCTGCAACCATCTTCTCCGCACGGTCGCCGATGACCTTTTGGACGTCGTCCAAAGTGAACGTCCCCTTTATAGCGGTGAGGCCCTCCGCCAGTATGACCATCTTATCCTCCAGATCGGAGCTGTGCTCGTACCTGTAGACCATGGTGGAGTATGGGTCGGCCTCGGCCATCCTTTGTCTATTCTTCATGACGTCTGAGAGGATGTACCCGGTGGCCTGTGCTAGAGCCTCGCGGACCGCGTCCTGGTCGGCGGACTTGAAGTAGCACATCAGATCCCTGGTCTTCTGCACGCACCCGCAGTATGGACATGTGGATTTGGACTTCGACTTGTCTACTATCCTAGGCCTCTTGCAAACCCCGCACTGCGTCACTCCATACATCGGCGGTACTCCGTGAAAACCAGTGCCACGACGCAGCAGCCGTAGTGATCCACCGGGATGTCCAGTTCCTCGGTGACGAACCGGACCTCGCTGAACTCCATGTCGCGGATCTTGGACATCTCGTTCATCTTCCATGTCAGACTCTTTTTGAGCAACTCGGCGGAGCCGTGCATGTGGCCCTCCACCACATATCCACCTTTGTCGTCCATTCTGTAGGCGTAAGCGATCCCGGCGGAGATGGTCTCCCCCCCCGTCCCCCTCATCTGTGCTAGTACGCAGTGAGTAACTGCACCCATGGGCATCTCGCAGTACCCAGTGCACTTGGCGCCCTCGGGGATAACCGAAGAGACGGACACCAGGTTTTGCTCACCTATGCCCGCGGATATGAGCGCCCTGTCGAAGGCATTGAGATCCGAGACCATGCTAACTGCTGAGCTGTGGGTGATGAAGAATTTGGATGGCACGAGTTCCAAGGGTACACATCCTGCTCAATTCATATAGACCTTCGAAAGTGTGCACAGTCAGACACGAGTGCGCAACGGTCATCCGTAGAGTTGGGCGGCTAGCTCTTCTTCCCTTCTCTCGATGGCCTGCTGCTCGGATTCCACCTTCTTCCTTATTTCGTCCGCCTCCCTCTGCAGGGGTTTGACACTGAGCCTTAGGCCGGGAACCATGGCTGATATTGCTGGGATCAGTGTAGCCGCGGAGCCCGGATCCGGGAGATTCGGGTTGGCCGGAGTCATTAGGGTCGTGACCCCCATGCCCCATGAGGGTGCGTCGTACATCATGATCCCGGTGATCCCCCTGACCATGCCGCCGTCCATCTGCCTGAATTTGCTCTTCCTGGCCATCTTTTCCGCGCCGGGCCCCACGCCGCAGACGACGGCCTCCTCGTCCTCGCTGGTGCGAGCGGTGCCCTCCAGGCACACGATGTCCCGACATCCGGCGTACTTCAGGTAGGAAAGCATCGCTTGGACGATCTCGTAGCAGTCCTCGGGCTTAGGGGCGTATTCGGAGATGCCCACGATGAGGTCCCTTCCCGTCTTGGTGGTGTGCTTTCTGCCGAAGAACCTCACTGGCGGGTAGGCGACACCCTTGTGGATGAGGCAATATGGGGGCATTGACGGGGACGACAACCCCGCGACGGCCTCCATGTCCAGCTGGCCCACCATATAATTGGCCGCAATGGAGCTGACCAATCCCACACTCGGGAAGCCGATCACCACCACAGGGTCTTCTAGGACTATGTCGCTATACCTTACGGTCTTGACTGCCATAGTCACCCCGATGAACGTTAACCTTTTTAAGAAGTTCTGTTCTATTTAAATCTATGAGTGGTAGCATTATCACCTCCTCCAAGACCTCCGGAGGTGTGCCTGTCATAGTCGAGAGCATCCCCGATAGCCAGAGCGCAGGGTTCATGATCGGTGTGGCCACAGGGTCCAGGGACGAACATCCCGGGATATTTGGGCTATCCCACCTCCTAGAGCACACTGTGTTCAGAGAGACCGAGACTAGGAACTCCTACCAGATGGCGAAAGAGATTGAGGGCGCTGGAGGGGAACTGAATGCCTTCACTAATAGGGAGATGACCGCGTTTTACGGAATAACGATACGCGAGACCGCGCAGACCGCCATGGACATGGTGGGCGACATCGTCGCTAATCCGAAGATCAACGAGGAGGATACGGAGCTTGAGAAGAAGATAGTGCTCCAAGAGTTGAGCATGATCCGTAACGAGTCGGACAGCTATATCCATGACCTTTTCGAGTCTGCCCTTTGGAGGGGGCACCCACTGTCCCAGGGTGAGGGAGGTAACGAGAAGGTCGTCGCCGGCTTGACCTCCGGGGATCTGAGGGCCTACTACGAGGAGAAGTACAGAATCCCCAACCTTGCCGTGTACGCCGCGGGAGCGATCGACGTGGACGAGACTGTCCACTGGGCCGAGGAGACCCTGGATGGCATGTCCGGCGGCGTCAGGAACCTCCGCTACGTGCCCCCGGTTCCGGAAGCCGGGTATAGGTTTGTGAAGGGCAACGCAGAGCACTGTCACGTGGCTATGGGGTTCCCCTCCTACGGTGCCTCACATTCAGACAGAACGGCCGCCTCCATGCTGAGCGCTATCCTCGGGTCTGGCACGAGTTCGAGGCTGTTCCAGAACGTCAGGGAGAAAAAGGCCCTGGTGTATTCCGTCTACAGCACGGTGTTGCAGAACAGCGACGCCTCGTCGGTGACCACGTACATGTCTTGTACGGATGGCAACGTGGTCGAAGCGGTGGAGACAGTGTCGTCTGTGTTCTCCGGCCTCCTGGATGACGGACTTGAGGAAGGAGAACTAGAGAGAGCTAAAAGGCTGGTCAAGGGCGTTAACGTTCGTAGCATGGAGTCCACCGAGCACAGGCTCTACAGGTTGGGGGTCAATCACATGCTTAACGGCTCGACGGAGACGCTGAAGGAGCGCCTGGCAAGGATCGATGCCGTGATGGAGGAAGATGTCATGAGGGTGGCCCGCGACATCCTCAGGGGCGACCGTCTCAACATAGTCGTCCTGGGCAAAGGCAACAGGAAAATTAGGAACTACGACGCTTCGGCTCTGAGCCTGTGATCTCCGTCATTATATGGAGCACCGCGCGCACGGCGCTCTCTACGGAGGTCTCGACCTCCGGCGTTATGGTCTCGGTGACCGTCTTGATGTCCCGTACTTCGATGGCCACGAACCTGACCTCGTCGGGCATGACCCCGGGGTCCATTTGACGTCCTATTTTCAAGGCCGTGGGTAGGTTCACATCGTGCGACGCGGCGTGCACGACGACCTCGTCGAAGTCGTGTTCGGAGAATAGCAGCACGGTGCCGGGCGTATACTATCCGGTCTAGATGGCGTCGACAATTATCGCATACCTATATCCGTGGATCACGGGCAGAATGTCAAGCCCGCCCACAGCCTCCTGGCAGCAGTCCACATCCTCCAAATTCATGGCCTCCACTGCCTTGGACACCCTTAGGCCGACCGCGTCGTCACACATTATCGGGCTCCCGAGTCCCACAACTACGGTTCCGGCGTCCCTCTTCACTCCGTTCATACTATCACCAAGCGGTAATAATGATGTCTCGATAATTGCTTTGTCCCGTCCTGCGTCAGTATTATCTCATGGGATAATACTCCCTCCTACATGGACATTACGGTCCAGAATTCCATGACCATCAACGGGAAGACGATCACCGCTCGCCAGCTGGAGGCGCTCCTCGCAGTGGAAGACATGGGCAGCCAGACAGCCGCCGCTAGGAAGCTAGGGATATCGGTCCCGGTCCTCCACAAATACATCCGCGGCATAGAAGACGCCGCGGGCGCCCCCGTTCTGAAAACCACCCCCGCGGGTTCGGCCCTCACCGAGCAGGGGCGGGAGGTGTCAGCCCTCGCCAGGGCGATGGCCCACCGCTGTGACACGGTCCGTGGCTTTACCGTGTGCTGCAGCCCTGTGACCGAGGACCTCATGATGTCCGTAATATCCTCCCTTAAAATCCCGGGAGCAAACATTGTGGTCTCAGACGACCAGTACAATATTTGCATGATGCGCGAGAACCGCGCTGACTTGGCGATTATCGACGATCCTCTATACCTCTTTGACGCGGAGGAGTTCCAGATGGAGGAGATAGGGTACATGGGTATGGTCTTCGTGGACAATGGCCCCTCGTTTATTAGGTACAAGTACGGGGCCCAAAGGGTAGCGTATATGTACCTCGACTCCGAGGACAGGCAGTACACAGTGAACTCCGAGACGTTCTCTTTGCCGGAGCTATTGGGGTCGAATAAAAGTTTCTTTGTAGACGAGTTCCTTCTAACCAGGAGGAATCTTAAGTTGAAAAGCGCGGTGGATCCCAAGATGCTCCGCCATGCCATCACGGCCATCTACCGCGAAGAGTCCAGGAACGTGTCTAGGGTAATCAAGTCGCTGTTGTCGAGGAAGCTGTAACAGGAAAGGTTTATCCTTTAAGGTAATACTAGTCTCGCGATGACTGTCTGTATTAAATACGTAGAAAAAAGTCAATGACCTGATACGTATGGTTATACCAAACTCAGAATTTGCTAAAGAGATTGCTGTCGCCGGTGGCGAGGAAGTCAAGATGTGCTTCCAGTGCGGAACCTGCACAGCGGGTTGTCCGTCTGGGAGGAGGACGTCCTATAGAGTGAGGAAGCTCATGAGGATGGCCCAACTTGGGATGAAGAAGGAGATCGTCAACAGCGAGGAGCTGTGGGAGTGCAGCACCTGCTACACCTGCGTCGAGAGGTGCCCCAGGCAGGTCCCCATCGTGGACATCATCATCGCCCTCAGGAACATTGCAGTTGCCGAGGGTCACATGTTTGAGAACCATAAGAATACTGCCAAGAACCTGGCCAAGTATGGTCACACAGTCTCCGTTCAGGACAAGATCACAGCTCTCAGAGAACAGATCGGACTGCCTGGCATCCCGCCTACCGTCCTTGCCAACAACAAGGCCAAAGCTGACCTCGATAAGATTCTAACTCTTACTGGTTTTAATAAGATTACGGAGTGATTCTCATGGCAAAGTATGCGTTTTTCCTCGGATGCATTGCACCCCTTAGGTACCCTGGTATCGAGAAGTCTACCAGGGAGGTTTGTGCCGCCCTCGGAGTCGAGCTTGTCGACCTCCAGGACGCTAGCTGCTGCCCCGCCCCTGGAGTCATTAGGGCTTTCAGCAAGAAGACATGGCTCGCCGCGGCCGCCAGGAACTTGGCGCTCGCCGAAAAGGAGGGCCTCTCCATTTTGACCATCTGCAACGGATGCTACGGGTCCCTGTTCGATGCCGCCCATGAACTTGCCCATAACGAGAAGCTCCTTGCTGAGGTCAATGAGATCCTAAAAGAGA
>CAZIJM010000074.1:0-6865 GCA_964539695.1 uncultured Methanomassiliicoccales archaeon
GTCATTCTACCGATATCTTGTTGGGATCACCGTCCCGTTCTGTTCGCACAGAACGAGGCATTTCCAAACTTTGGTCTACGTCGTGGCAACTGATGTGGGCCACCCTTAATACGATTCCTATCACACTTTATTTATCAAAAAATAATATACATTTATGAAATAGTAGTTTAAAATAACTAATTCATAAAATTATTATTCGATAGATCGAGTGGATTGAATCGTACTGGCGAATTATGCAACAATATTTTCTGGCATGTACCCATCGGGCGACGTGGATGTTGGAAGATTTGAATGGTTCTGCAGAAAACCACAGTCGTAAGCGGGTTGCAAGCTAGCTCCGTTCATTCAGTACATCAGAGCGTGGCCCAGGAGTATAGAAAGCAGAGAATGATGACTACTGTTGAACCGCAATGATGGAAATGTTCTGCGAAACATGAGATCAGGTAACATTGGGTCTCCGATTTAAGGTTTCCAATGACTTGATGTTCGGACCCAAACCAAAGCACGCACATATCACTGCGTTATCGTTATCTTTGGTGAGGTTATGCGATATGTATCACACCTTCTGAGTATTGACACCTCTAATGATACCGCGCTTTCTTAGAACCCTGTCATTCCCTAGGTATTGGACGATTACCTTGTATGTCGCAGGATTCACCTACCATGAACCGATTCGACTCAATTCTTGGTTGACCATATGGAAGGATGAAGGCATCCAGCGCACAAGGCGGAACAACTCGGGGACTCCCCAGGATGTGCATGATGGCCAGATTAGCCAGCGTCATGCCAAACACCGCAGGCACCGTTGGCAAGGATCCTAGGACGCTTTTCCTGTGCTCGTCCCTCTCCCTTGGCACGGCAATCGGGGGCTCCATGGAATACACGCAGGTAATGTTCAAGGCATTGTACCCTCTTAGACCCTTACGTACGGCAGCAGCCAGAGGGCACACCGAAGACTCCATGATCGGGGACACGCGGACCGCTTGGGTGTCCATGTGCAGGGCGGCACCCATCGAGGAGAACGTCGGAATGCCGGAATCTACCGCAGCCCTAAGGAGGGAGACCTTGCACCTAACGGTGTCGATGGCATCCACCAGGATGTCGAAGCCCCCATCGAGGATTGCGGGCACCGTGGTCTCGTCCACCAACACGGCCATCCCCTCGATATTGATGTCTGGATTGATTAACCTGGCCCTCTCGCACGCTACCTCGACTTTTGGCCTGCCAACAGTCCGCGTGGTGGCAAGAATCTGTCTGTTAAGGTTGCTCCCATTGAAGACGTCGCTGTCCACGACCCTGATCCTGCCGACCCCGGCCCTTACCAACCCCTCGAGGGCATACCCCCCGACTGCACCGACTCCTGCGAGTATGACGGACGCATCCTTGAGGCTTTCCACGCCCCCCTCGCCGACGAGAAGTCCAGTCCTCTCACTCATGTCCCGTATGCACAGCCCTCCTTGCGTTCTCTAATGCGGATTCTAGCAGCCTCACCGGTCCCGTCCCCATGATCTCGGCAAGGTCCACGGCAAAGGCCTCCATGCCCACGAATTCACGGACGGTGTACGGAGAGTCCGTCTCTAGCAGTAGTAGATCCTCCGGAATCGCATCGATGAGACGACGTATTCTCTCTGACGATCTGACCATTATCCTCGGGTTCAAGGAGAACATGCACCCCACATCCGCAAACGGTCTCACGTAGCTCTCGGAGGAGAACGAGTGCAGGACCACGGACCTGCACCTCTTCCCCAAAGATCTGATGGCATCGAGGACGTCCTTCTCGCATCCGACCATGTGGATATTGACTGTCCTACCCATCTCCGATGCGATCTCCAGCTGGGATTCGAAGGCCCGCCTTTGCAAGTAGGTGTCCCCGCGCTTGGAATCCAATCCGATCTCCCCCACGTTCGCATCTGGATCTGCAGACAAGAGGGACCTGAGTTCTACCTCCGCCTCTGAGCCCCATTCACCGTCATACCATGGATGAACGCCATAGAACCTCACGATCTTGACATCATTAAAATCCGATAGGCCGGTCCATTCGGAGCGCCTCGCCGTGCAGCCGAACAGCAGCTCGGCATTGTCGAGGTCCGCGTATCTGGAGTCCGGCTCGGTGATGTGGATGTGTGCGTCTGCAAAGGTTGTCATGCCCTCTTGATGATGCAGCGAACGTTTATCACTGCCGATTCGGTTCTGACAGAAAACTTTCGCATCCTCCTTCTAAAACTGCTCATTCGGGTCCCGGATTCGAATGTCCCAGTTTTATTCAGAGTAAACTCCGATCCTCATAGTATTCTCGAACAGATATTCGAGCTGGAGTTCGGACTTTCCCACAAGGGAATCAGGCTGGACACACTCGTCACAGACGATTCCGGGTGCCTGCTCTACGTCTATCGCCCGAAGCTTTTGGAGGCCCGTCTGGCCGATCTGGAGGTTAGGGACCTACTGGCCTGCTATGGGTACGCCGCGAGAGCTGCGGCTCGACACTGGCAGAGCTTTTAGACAGGTTCACGCACTACCCCATGGTCCCTCCCGAAGTCGGGGTTTTCCTGGACTACCCGATCGAGGACGTCAGAGGATACATCAAGAACCAGGGCAAGTGCAGCAGGTGCATCGGCTGCTGGAAGGTCTACGGAGACGTGGAGTCCGCCAAGAGGAGGTTGCAGTCCTATAAGAAATGCTGTGATATCTTCTGCAAGAGTCTGGCTGATGGCTGCAGCCTTGTGAAGCTCACCGTCAGGTGCTGATTTCTAGATCAGAACCACTGGTCCAAGGACTTCTGCTTCCTTCTGTTCGACTCCGTCTTTCTGGCGGCCTCTATCTTATTGAGCACCGTGATGACCCTGTCCGCGGAGAAGCCGTAGTTGGTCATCATTCCCAAGACGCCGTCGAAGTCAACGTCTCCGGGCTTAACGGAATAATCGTCTGACCTAGGTCCGTTCAAGAAGATGGCCCTGACGTCCTCGTACTCAGGGATGTTCACGTCAGTCTTCGCCATGACTGTCTCCAGGTCGCCGTGCTTCTGGATGAGTTTAAGTCCCTTCTTGGGTCCAATCCCGGGGACGCCCGCGTTAAAGTCTGTGCCGATCATGATGCAAACGTCCACCAGCTGTTCCCTAGTTATGCCCAGCGAGTTCAGCAGAGCGGCGGTGTCGATCATCTCGGTCTTTACATTCCTGTAGACGCTCTTACCCGGGACCTTCCTTCTTCCAGATATTGTCAGGTTCCTAACTAGTATGGGTGCCCCGAACAGTATTGAGTCAAAGTCCTGGGAGGCGGAGGCGTAGACGTCGCCTTTCATGCACATGTACGCGCCCTGGGCCTCTCCGTCGCTGGGGGCCTGCACCACCGGGATGCCCAGGAGCTTCAACAATTCCCTGGAGGTCTTCTTGATCTCAGGAGTCATCCTAGAAGTCTGCTGGGCTTTGGAGAACGCCTTCTTTAGATTGCCCTCCTCCAGAGCCTGCTGATACTCCTCCATGGCCTTCTCCCTACGGGCAATGCGTTCTTCGATGGTGCCGGCCTTTAGCTCATTGGGCTTGCCATCGAAGACGAACGACGGCTCAATGCCTGCCTCAATAAGATTGGCGGTGCGATAGAGGATACCAGAGAGGTGAGAGGTTATGCAACCCTGGGTATTCTGCAAGGGCTTCCCGTCGGGCTGCCTGATAATGGATAAGAATTGGAATATCGTGTTGTAAGCGTCGATGGCCACGGTCTTTCCGCGGAGTTCTGAAAGCTCGATCTCCCTGGCCTCGACGATAGGCGACAGGTTCACTCCCATGATATTACCCGCGGTCAGGACCGAAGCTCCTCCATTCGGCAATTGTGGGAGCCATGTCGTCCAACTCGAATAGTGTCGACCCCGCGACGAGGACCGACGCCCCGACAGACACGCAGGTCCTGGCGGTCATTGTGTTGATCCCGCCGTCGACAGAAATTTCCAGCCTGGAGTTATTGGAGTTTGCCCACTCCCTAATCGACGATATCTTCGGCACACAGTCTTCGATGAACTCTTGCCCTCCAAACCCGGGGTGGACGGTCATGACAAGGACAATATCTGCATCATCCAGAAACGGCACAATCTCCTCGTACGGTGTCTCGGGGTTCAGAGACACCCCGGCCTTCAGTCCCCTCCCGTGGATCTTGTCGATGGCGGCGCGCACGTCGCCTGTAGCCTCGCAGTGCACAGTTATGCAATCGCACCCCGCGTCCACAAAGTCATCGATGTACCTGACAGGGTCCTCGATCATGAGGTGAGCATCCAAGGGAATAGCGGAGCATTTCCTGATGGCCCTGATGATCGGGGCCCCAAATGTTATGTTGGGAACGAACATTCCGTCCATGATATCTAAGTGCGCCCAGTCGGCACCGGCCCTTTCAATCCGGACTAGCTCCTCCCCCAGTCTAGAAAAGTCAGCTGACAACATGGAAGGGGATACTTTGGTCATCGGGACCTCATGGCCGTGGGGACTAAAAAGGATGCTGGCTCGACCCTTTCGACACTGCCAGAGAATGCTCCCGCCGGCATCCTGAGCACAGAGATCGGATGCGATACCACTCGATATCGGCCGGGAGGGGGACTTGGACCCACTCCCGGCCCGGTGCCAGATTATTTCAATCTTGTAAACCCTCATTGAGAATATGACATTGGCAAATCATGACGCTAAACAAGAAATCTGCGATGTCGAGGATTGCGACAAGCCCGCTGAGAGGTCGCTCAACAGGAAACAAATCGTAAAGACCAGCTTCAGTCTCAAGGACTCCAGGGTTCGTCAGGTGCACCTCTGTAAAAAACACTACAAAGTATACAAGAAGGAGTCGAAGACCGACAGGGAGCTGGACTCCTACTACTGATGGAAATACTGTTCCTCGGGACGAGCGCGGCCGTCCCGTCAAAACAGCATTCCACCTCATGCATAGCTGTGAGGAGCGGTTCAGACATTGTCCTCCTCGACTGTGGGGAGGGATCGCAGCGCCAGCTGATGCTCTCACCATTCTCGTTCATGAAGATCCGCGCCGTGCTCATCACACACATGCACGGGGACCACGTCTTCGGCCTGCCCGGCCTGCTGCAGACTATGAGCCTCTCCAACCGCACCGATCCCCTCCTAGTGTGCGGCCCGCCCGGTATTGCCGCAACCTTGAGCGTCATGATGGCCGTCACTAAAAGGGAGACGGGATATCCTATCGAGATCGCGGAGGTGTCTGGAGGAGAGCAACTGGACGTCGGTTGCTTCACGGTGTCCCCGTACGCCACAGAGCACGGCATAGCCTCCGTGGGGTACGTCCTGAAGGACTCCGACCGCCCTGGCAGGCTGGATGTCGCGAAGACGCGGTCGTTAGGCATAGAAGGGAGAGAGATGGCTCTTCTCAAGTTAGGCTATGAAGTCAAAGGGGTCAGGCCCGAGGATGTAGTGGGCCCGGTCATACCCGGATACAGGGTCGCGTACAGCGGGGACACGAGACCGTGTTTCCCGGAAAACGACGCGATCAAAGGCGTGGACGTCCTGATACACGAGTCCACGTACATGGACTCCGAATCTAGACAGGCCGACGAGCACTTCCATACAACCGCGCTCCAAGCGGCACACATAGCCAGACGCGCCGGCGCCCGGCATCTGATTCTCACTCACATAAGCAACCGCTACGACGATCGTAGTGCAGTCCTGGAGGAGGCCCATTCGGTGTTCCCCGACACGTACATGGCTGAGGATATGGAACTCTTCGAGCTCACGTCCAGTGGTATAAGAGTGAAGAAGAACACTGGAGTTTAAATATTAAAATGGCACTACGACAATTGGACTAGGTGACTACCCGAAAGCAGTTTAAATGGTTTGTGTCACTTTTCAATGATGGTTCTGAATAGTTCAAACATTAGTTGAATAATACCCAAGACCAGAGCAACATGTTGGAACTTGGAGCTCTGGTCTTTCCTCTCGTCAGTTAATTCTTCATTTCCCGGTAAGTTTTCAGGACCAAAGAATCCGATGTATTACAGGAAAGTCCGAGCATCGAACTTCCCAATCCTGACAGATTGACAATCAGCTTTTAATAAATGAATATTATTGGTAAAGTGCAATCAGTACGATGATCGGAAGTCTGTCCCAATGGAGATCAAATGAGTTTCAGGATGTTAGTATTCGTTATTATGATAACTATCTTCCCCTTCTTCGACACTAGCACCGCCCCGCTGATGCCCATCAACGAAGTTATGGATGAGATCAGGGTGATGTCCGCCACCACAGGGTAAGACTCGTCCATCACCTTTGATATCACGGTTTAGCCCAGCTAGTTCATGGTGGACTCTTGCCTCAGCAGTTCGAAGATTCCCTTCTCAGAGATGTTGCCGATCACGATGTCCCCCTTGAACAACGACAGTTATAGTACCCGGTGGTCCTCATGAGGTCCGACACCTGGTATATCCTATCGGTACTTTGGACGGTCACCACCATGTCCGAAACCACGTCGGCTGCTGTGAGATCCCTCCTCTCGCTCCTCCTCATGTCGTCCAAGGTCTTAAACAGCTTCAGCACAATCTTGTGGCTGGCGAACATTCTTCCATACTCGATTCTTATTATAGTACTCTGGTTGACCCTCGATGCCACCGCCAGCTCGGTCTGCGTGATGTCCAGGGATTCCTTTATTTGCTTGATATAGAGGGCGGGGGGGGGGGTTCATGCTTCATCATCATAATATTTTTATAAGAGTAATCTTGACTTCCGCAATTTTTATGACTGCATCGGTGCTTGGGAATCACATAGAGGAATTTCAGACCGAATAGCTTGTAGACCATGTTACCTTTCGATCAAAGCTCCTTTGGTAGGATTACGTCGTCGTAGACGCACTTCTGGTTCCTCAGGTCCAT
>CAZIJM010000075.1:0-6813 GCA_964539695.1 uncultured Methanomassiliicoccales archaeon
GGGAGAAGAAGCAAAGTGTTTGAACAGTCCACTACGAAATCGTACGGTGGGTGGTATAAGAAAATGACTGGCGGATTACCGCCAGTCTCCTAATTGATTATTTCGCGATATCACCGTTCACAGTCACTGTCGGTGATTATTCTCCATATTGAACAGTTGTCTATTTGTACTGTTGAGTTCCTCTCCCTGTTGCTGTTCACGAAGTTCGTGGTTAGAATACTCATGACGACCTTTAAATATGGAATCCTCTTAATCGGGTCTACTCGGTGAATGATATGGGAAGAATCAGACCCACCTACATCAAGAGAGTGTCTATCGAGCTCCTTAACAAGTACCCTCAAGCCTTCAGTAAGGACTTCGAGGTCAACAAAGAGATGGTCAGTATACTCACGGATGTCTCATCGGTGAAGATGAGGAACAGGATCGCCGGTTACATCACCCGCTACCTGTCTCACCCTGAGACATAAACATTTTAACACCAACAACTTTCGCAGCAATTGCCCGCGTAGGGTAGTTTGGATATCCTGTGAGATTGCGGATCTTTTGACTCGGGTTCGAATCCCGGCGCGGGCACCATATATTTTCTACCACCATATCTAAAAGTAGGAAGGAAACCCTGAAGGGTCTGTTGCAAACAGATGTCACGCCATCTTTCTCGCGATATCCCTTATGCCGCCGATAATCATCAGCATGACACCGATTATACCGATGTAAACACTGAGAACGCTCCAATGTTGACGGACGTTATGTAGGGAAACTTGGCGGAGTACGACAAATCGTTTGTGTACAAAGCCATCAGGATGATAGCAAGGTGGCCAGGATGAGGGTTACGAGCCCGAAAATCCTGTTTGATGCTCCAGATGCCGCTACTGGCCACGGGAAGGATCAAGATGATGATCCTGACTATCCCACAGACCAGGGCCATCGGGGCACATAGGTGTACGATGTGAGTTCAAGGTCAGAAATGTCGATGGAAATCTTCTAGTTAAATATCGTAATGCTGAAGAGGGACGCGTCAGAGTAGAGGTCCTATCTGCTAAATCCGTACGACGTCGATTTTCTGAGAAGGGTCATATCGATGAACCTCACTCCAGAAAAACACATACAATTATCAGGAGCACTCCGATTATTCCAAGAATCTCTATAATATTGATGTTTTTGATGTCTGTCATATGCATCATTTGCAGTCAAAGACTGTGCTTTTATGCGGATCTCTATTTAAAATAACGGCAATCAACAAGGCGGATGAGCCTGAAGCATAGTCACGAGTTGTGGATTCTCCCGGGAAAAGCCCCGAGGGTTTAAATTTGAGCGCGTACAAAAATTAAGAGCATATCTTCCCTGTATTTACTGATTGTCCAATTCGCTCAATTCTTTATCAGGCTTAGGCCAGACTTCCCTGACGACCTCGAAATCACCCGGTGGGAGGATTCTGGATATCTCTTCCTCGGGCACGTCGAATCTCCTGGCGATTTCGTTGGAGATGCGGCCGGCCCTTTTCCCGGGTTTGATAACGATGTACCTCTCTGACCCGACAAAACACTCCACCGGCCCGCACATGACCTTCCTGGCGTTCTGGTAGTATGTCTCTCCGACAGCCAACTCTAGTGGCAAGTGGTGCTCGTAGCTCCTCTTCCCACGGATAATAAACGCACCTCTGGGAACGAACTCGCCCGGATTGGGGGTCTTGCTAACCTGGTCGGGGTAGACCCAGAACGCCGTGCCCTCCGCCAGCGCCGCGACCCATGACTTGGACTGAGCCAGGGCGTACTGGCAGCATTCCCTGATCTCCTGATCCGAGGCCCTGGCGCCGTCCTTAACGACGACCGAAGGTGCCCCGTGCACGTCAGCGTGGGCGTACAGGTCACCGTTCTTCAGGTGCTTCTTCACCACGTTGTTGTTGGTGTGGGCGTCCCTCCCGGCGATGACGAGCCTCCCCCCGGAGGTGATAAACCACTTGTACCTTTCGAACCAGAACTGCTTGGTGGGTTGTGCCTTGTCAGCGACTTCCTGCTTAGCCTTGTCGATCCCCTTCTGGATTTTCGCCAGCTCGGCACGGCTCTCTTTTATTGCCTCCTCAGCACGCTTGGCCTTCTCACCCACCTCCTTCCCCCTCTGGTAGAGGTCCGAAGCGTTAGCGTCTAGGCTCTTTGTGTAGTCCAGGGTGACGGTCTCCCCGGCAAACTCTGTGGTGACCTGGTTCTTCGACGGGTCGATATCCTTAATAAATGGGATCTTCGAGGCACCTTCCTTGAGTTTCTCCCACGTGATCTTCGAGGACTGGTCCAGTAGCACTAATAGCAGCTCGCTGACCTTCGTGTACTCGGTGTACAGGGACTCGGCTCTACGCCTGCAGACTTCGCACTGCTCCCTATACTCCTCTAAGGTTTCCTCCTGATTGGAGATCCTCTTCAGGAGCTTCTCCACTCTCGGGTCGACGAAGGCCTTCTCCTCTGCTTCGCCCATCTGTTTCAGGTAGGCGTCTATGGCTTGGGACGTGGTGGAGTACCTGACCCTATCCAGATCGGAGTGGGAGACCATGTCCACCGGGGCAAAATCTTGGATCTCGCCGTCCCTCAGAAACGCGGTAGGCTCCGATGTTGTGAGGACGGCGTCCACGATGTCCCTCATGGCGTCGTACATCCTGTTAAGGGTGGCATCGTCAACCTGTGATGCAGGCGTGGACTTGTCTACTCCGACGCGAACACAGATCTCCTCAGCGTATTGGCCCCCCAGATTCACGGACGTGGCCAGGGTCCTGACTGCATCTGAGTCGGATGATCCGAACAATGCAACGAAGTCTTCCCTAGCGGACTCGGTAGGGTCGAACCTAGATTTCGCCATCAGATAGGGCTCCCCGGGCCTGGTCTTCCTGTCCCTCCAGGTCTTCTGGATGAGACAGTTCAGGATGATGCCGTCCTTGACCAGTAGCACGTTCCCTCCGCCGAAAAGCTCGAATATAAGACGATAGTCTCCGTCGATCTTGGACAGGCTCATCTCGACTACGCGATCGAAGCCCACCTGCCTGACACCGTTGACGCGGGCATTGTCGATGTACTTTCTAAGAAAGGACGCGAATGACGTCGGGAGCTTGGGCGTCTCCGGCTTCACGGAGGGACAATAGAGCCACTTTCTGTCTTTGAAGAACAGCTCCCTCTTCCCCTCACCTTGCACGTTGATCCTAAAGAGGACGTTGCCGGCGCCCCAGTGATAGATCTTGTCCATGTGGGCACCTTCGAGATCGGAGAGCTCTGTAATTACGGAGCGCACATCAAAGGAGCTCATCTCTTTCTTCATAGGACCCCCATTGGCTGAAGTTGCTGATAAAAGTTCAGACACGAATTCCACATATGACAAGGTTGCGGGACCTCAGGGACGACATCAGTCTGTCGACATAAGCGCCGGTGTCCATCGGGGGCAGGTCGAAGGAGCTGAGCTGCACCATACAGATTGTGCGCATGGCCCCCCTGGTGTCGCTACCTTCCTCCTCGGAGATCCCCCTGAGGAGTGATCCTAGGGCTCCGGTGCTGACTCTGAGCCTGATGCCGTACTGCGGGTCGTCGGCGATGCGCTCACCTTCCCTGCCCATGGACTTGAGCCACTCACGATATGCGCCGGAGGCCCTGTTCTGCCTCCCCCACCTCTCGTTGAAGAACGCCAAGAGCTCGGCTATGCGCGAGGACCTGCAGGAGGCGTACACTTGGATGCAAGGGAGGTAGCAGAAGCGCTCCTCGAATGTCGCATCCTTTCTGAGACAGTCGTCCATGAACCCTAGGGTCTCGGCGAGGGCGTTAACAGCGATGTCGACGAAGATGTCCTCCTTGCTCTTGTAGATATTATAGAGGCTTCCATTGAGAATGCCGACCTTCTGGATGATCTGACGGGTGGTGGTTTTCTTGTAGCCCTGCTCAATGAACAGCTCCAATGAAGCGTTCAGTATGGACAGTCTCATCCTCTCGGTGCGCTCCGCACGGCTCTTGCTCTTTAGTTTCCTTGGCATGTTCTTTACCTCCCGTCGATGGAATTTGGAGGATAATATATTGTTCGAAAGGGAGATCAGAGATGCTGTTTCCATTCCGTCTGGTAGAGCCCTTGTGACCGAGGCCACGGGGACATCTCCCCTTTGAGTCCGAGTTTCTCCTGTGCGAAGGGCATCAAGCGGTCCCATGGAGGTTTATTATCGACAGCAGTCCGGTGATCAACACAGTTCATGGGAGTCGTCGTGTTATCTTAGCCGTTGACTTTCGTCGGGAACGTCTCACGTTTCCGGGGGAGGCATAGGACTGTGAGACTCTCCTTTATCAACGGGTAGATTCCGTCTTCTGAGTCACAGCAGAAGCGCTTGTAGCGGGACGGTCACGTCAAAGGTGGGGTCGTTCGTGGACGACTCCAACAGATCCACTGAGCCGTTTCCCAGGGGCTTATTGCGACAGTGCATCCTTACCTTCAGCCCTTTGGAAGCCAAGTTCATGGAGAGGTGCTCGGTGCGGACAGCCATCATCTCCCGATGGTACCGACGTTGTCGCTGTCTAGGACAGTGTTGTTCACCCCGCCGCGAGCTCTGTGAAACATTCGGTAATGTCCCGTCTTGAAGGACGATAGCAGTCTGTTCTCGTTGTGCGAGTGGTAATCGGTCTTGGCAATGTCCGCGACTTCTGAGCGCAACCTAACGGTCTTCTCCCTGAGGGATCTGTTCTCCTAGAGCATCCTGGAGAACTCCAAGTCTTTCCCCTCCACGATTCTGGCGATTTCGCTTTCAGCTCCGCCATCCTGGTAGCCAGCTTCTCCACAGCGGAGCAAGATGGTTCCTCCGTGCTCTCTGGCGCGGCAGACCCGATCATCGATTCGACCGTGTCCCTCGTCTTTTCGTTCCTAAATACCATATTCTCTGCCAGGTCGGCAATGATTGATAACCTGTTTCCGATCATACTGAGTTCCAATCCGATCCTGGATTCTTTGCGCAAGTACGAGCCGTTGGAGGTCCTGTAGCCAGTGTTTCCGCATCTGCAGTAAACCTTTACCACCACAAAGGTAGTGTGGCCCTTGACCCCGGTATCTCTGTTCAAACCGCCCAACTTTACGTTCACATCTTCATAGAAATGGACCCATAGGCAAGCTTGTTGCCGGCCTGGTCGGTGACGGTAATATCTAAGATCCTGTTCTTGTCCAGGGGTATAGCGGCCCACATGTGGAATCCCCTGGCGCGGTCAAGGTATTCGGAAGACACCTGCACCGACATCTTAAGGCTGTTGTACGTCTCCCCAAACCCTATGTCGAACCAGTTCTCGTCGAAGCCGATCTCCTTCCTGAATTCAAATTCATAGACCTCAAAGCACATGACAGTTTGGCCGTCTCTTTAGGAGATAAAGCTGGTCTCCGATTTCTTAGAGATCCTGCTGGTGCCATTGAAGCAGTCACCTTTGTAGATCGTGTTGAAGATGCAGTCTCTGTTCCCATGGTACATGGACTCGAATCTGTACGTCAAATCTGCCATATCTAACATATTGAGGCCGATCCCAGAACCATCGGTGACGAAGTTCAGTTTAGCGTACACTACGGCGCCCTTGGCGATGACCTTGGGGCTCGTGCATCAAGATATCTTTCGGGTCGTACCCGATCCTTTCGGCAATGGCCCTAGAAATCTGGGGCATGTTGGAGCTCCCGCCTACCAGAACGATTCTGTTGAGGTGGTCGTCCAGAGCCTTCTTCATAACGTCTGTGGCCTTCTTTAGGGTGCTCAGTATATCCCTCGAACTCTTCACGGGAGATTCGAGTGAAGCGATCCTGCTCATTCATGGTAAGATGGCTAGAAACTCATCTGCATCCGTGAGCTCTACCTTGATCTCGGTCACGATCTTGAGGAATCTGCCGATCTCCTCCGGAATCCCCGACTATCTAAGCCCTGTCTTCTTCAGTATCCTCTCTAAAGGCGGTGTCTTAATCGTTGCTGCCCAGCTCTAAGTTCCCCTCTTTGGCCAGGATTCTGTGCTCCATGATAAAGAGTCGTGCTCTATGATGCTGACGTCAAGGGTTCCGCCGCCAAGGTTAAAGATCAGAATCCTCTAAAGCTCGCCGTAGTGTGCACGGATGTTTTCACTGCACAAATACGATATTGCCGCCGTACCAGATCTTGGAGGACCCTGATGTTCTCCTTAAGGAGTCCGATTATACGGGATACGATGTCCTACAGCAGTCTATTAATTCGCTGGCCATCATCTGTCCCTAGGCGATCCCCACTGAGACAGTGATAGTGACCGCCTCTATCTTGTTGTTTTGGAATTCTCTCCTGATGGTGACGGTCCTGATCTCGGAGACGAGGAAGGTCAAGTACTTCTCGATGATCTCACTAAGGATGCATTCCTTTCCACAGCTGACGACCCTACTTCCAAGATTGGCCGGGTCCTCGTAAACGGTCCTCTTCATGTAACGTATCACATCGCTGGCGTGCCTGTATGCGTTCTTGGTCTCGTAGGTCTTGCCGTAGCACTTTTCTCCGATCTCGATGTTGTACATGAATACAAAAGGTAACTTTATCCCATGTCTTTGATGAAGTTACAGAAATTTCCTTTAACACGGTACTAATCTCTCATCTTGAAGTATCTTGTTCGGATGTCTGTAAAGCATCTTAACCTCCAGCTCCTCGGACATCTTCTTCGGCCCCCCCCTTCTTCGGAGACGGTTCAGACTTTGGCTTGAACAGACTAAGCTTTTTCATCAGTCCCATATTCTTCTTCAGCCCGTGTGTCTGGTATTTACTATCGGTCGACGCCTCCTCCGGGGCGTCGACTTTTCCCTTCAGACCTCGGACAGACT
>CAZIJM010000076.1:0-6776 GCA_964539695.1 uncultured Methanomassiliicoccales archaeon
AAATCATCATTTGACAGATCGAGTGGATTGAATCGTGTCGGTAAATTATGCAACAGTGTTATCTCTACCGACGACCTGAAGTTCGAAGTTCATGTCGATCCTGTTCGTTGCGAAGGACTCTACCAGCAGCGCTTCGAGAATGAATCTGTCATACTTCCTGTGGCACAGGTCCTCCCGATCCTCCAGCAGCTCCAGAGGATTAATTTTGAACCTCATGCACTCCAGCGCCCACTCGATATCCCCGCGGGTCATTCGGGTGACAACGCCAATGACCAATGGTCCGTATGCGTATGTAACCTTCACGCCTCTGATCCGTGAGAGCATCCTCCTGAGCGTGTCGAACTGCACGGTTCCTAGCCAGAAATAGACTTTGAACCCCTCCTCGGTAAGCAAGAACATGTCTGCCGCACCAGATACACGAAATGCGACCCTGGAATGCCGGAGCTCCTCCCTGGCGGCGGAATCCAGATAGGAATAGTCGTCATCGGACGTGAGCATTTCTCGAACCTTTCTCACAACCCTGGTGTGGACGTCCGGCGAGGCTGACTTCCATCCGGCGTTCGTCTCCTTGTTGTTCTCTACTGCCTCGGTCTAGCCGTTGCCCATGCGGGTGATCCTCCAAACCCTCCCTGCAAGGGCTACCAGCGTCCCCGGGCCCGGTTCCCCTTGAACGGTGTTGACAGTCGTATCTCCGAACATTACCTCCGTCTCGCGCCTGGCCTTGAACACAGACTGGAAGTCCCTCCCATAGGTTACCCCCTCCCCTCTAAGGCCAACTAGCAAGGTCAGGTCTTTCGACTGGATTAGCGTCTCCTGGTCGATCATGTGCCTTAGCAGCAGCTTGTAGCCCTCCCTTTGGATGTTCCAGAACGGGGGCATGGTCAGAACATGGTCGCAGAGGCGGGAGAACTTCAGCTACCCGGACAATTTCTTTAGAACGGCCAGAGTCTGGTGAAACAGCAATCCGTAGGGCAACAAGTCCGGCGTCGTCGGTTCAGTTTGGTCCCCCCCCCAAGTACAGCTCTATCTCCGCGATATCGCGGGCCAGCTCCAGAGGCAATTCCTCAACCTCGGGGCGCCACTCTGCATTGTCGTCATTGCAGAACAACACCATCTTCTGCTTCCCGTCTATACGACAGAACCTGCCCATCCTCTGGACCATGCTAGAACAGGAGTAGGGGGCACAAACTTGGACCGCCCTGTCCAGGGTGCCAATGTCCATCCCCAGCTCCAGGGTGACCGTCGCGATGACTGTCGCCGGCAGATCCTTGCGGAGATGTCCTCGGCGGTTCTGTGGACGCCCCCAGAGAGGGAATCGTGGTACACCCTAACGGAGTTGCGGGACCCCCCTGGCGACTGATACTTTAGACAAGAACCCAGCTGTCTTCTCCGCGCCCGCTCTGCTGTTGGCAAACACTATACAGCTGTACGGGTCGGTGAGTCTAAAGAGCTCAGAGTAGTATTTGGACACGGCTTTCTCCCTGTCTCCATCTGGGCCTCCCGGCGGGAACCGGAAGTGCTTGATGCCGATCCTACAGAAGCACCTGTCGTCGGACGCCGTGATGTTCACGAGGATGTCGGAGCCCATGAAAGCCACTCTGCCACAGTTCCTGGATCCGAAATCGTCGCCGACAGCCCTATCATCCGCGGCTTGCAGCCGCCCATCCTCCCGATACGGGTGAGTTTGCACACTAGTTAGCCGCCCCTGTTCTAGGCCATTAATGCGTGGACCTTGTCGATTATCACGAACCTCAGCCCACCGAACATCCTCTTGACGGTCTCCAGGTAGTTGTCTAGTATACCCTTCAGGAACTCTGGCGTGATCTGCAATATGTCGGAGGGTTCCTCCATAAGCCTCTCATTCTTGCCCCGATCAATATCGCCTGCCACTCGGTGACCCTCACCTCGGAGTCCCCGAGCATCCTGTCCAAGCGGGAGAACTGGTCGTCTATGAATGCCTTAGTGGACCCTACATAAAGTGCACCCACTCCTTCCGTGAGATTGCTATGTAGTAATGATACCACAGGTATGATCGCGGCCTCGGTCTTGCTGGAGGAAGTGCCGGAGGCGATCAAGAGATGATGATCGGTGCCGAACAAGATGTCGAAGGTCCTCTTTTGCACTTCATGGAATTCCGTCCATCCGCTCCATGTGCTCGGCTCTCCGCATCCTTTGCACCCAGGCATTCGTCTCCGCTTTCATGCGTTTCAAATATGGGCGTTCGATGCTAGTTCCAAGTTTCGGGATCTTCAGGCCCAAGAGCTTATTGACACACCCAATCGCCGTCTTCAGAACGGCTAAGAGCGTCCTGTCGCCGTAGTTGGCCGGACAAACCTCGTGGATCATGAACAAGCAGTTGCCCCAGTCCGAGGATAGTCAGGAGAACAACTTCCTGATAATTTTTCTATTCAAGCCGCTGAGGCAGTTCGACAGACTCATGCCGGTGTCCTCGTACGTCTTGGCGGCCAGCGCTCTCAGCGCGACGTTGAATGCGATCTCGTAGTCCACGTCCATGGTCATGTATCTGAACAACGATTGGTCCATGAACCACTTGGCCAGGTCCAACGGCACCCGACTGACTGGAACGAGGTTCAACTTCACCCAGAGGATCATCTGGGGCTTCCACATTGTCCCCCTTTTTCTCCCAGAAAGGGTCCTGGTCGGTCAGGAGGACGTAGTCCTGGCAGGTCCTGAGGATTAAGTTACTTATGTTTTCGGAGGATTGCCCGTACGCCTTCAGAAGACCGTTCAGGATAGTCATCCTCCGCTCGGGGTCCCTGTCCGACTCAATGGTCTCGCACAGCAGCAGCCACAGGTACCTGCGGTCACTATCTCTGTACCTGCCCTCCAGCACCTCCGACCTCCACAACATGTAGAACTCCCTCTGTTCTCTAATCATCGCGTCGTAGCTAGCGCACCAGCGCCTGGATAGCATGAATGGGACGTTCCTCCTCCCGGACAAGCCTCCGTTGGCTCTCATGTCCGCGAGTAGCGTGTCCTTCCTCGGATGTGACATCTTGGATCTCATGTCCTCGTAAATCATGGGGTTCAGTGGGAAGTCGTTGTCACACATGGTGTCAGGCTCCCAGTCATCCGTGTCAACTGTGGGTCCCCGGTCGGGTCTTCGCCCTCATTGTTCTTCTCCAGAGTTATGCGCACCAGATTGACCTAGGCATCGGTCAGAAGTATCGCCTCCATACAGGGGATGTTGTCCCTGTACCAATAAATCGTGCAGTACAGCATTGCAGCGATGTCGCGGAACAAGTTCCACCACGTCCCAGCCCTATTATCCCTGAAGATCCTAACTCGGGCATACTCGACTTCCCCATAATAGGCGAAGCCGTCGAACAGCAGTATCTCTCTGGTGGTGAAGCACTCCGGGCTGAACATCGCCGGTAATTGCGTCCTTTCCATGCGAACGATGGCCCTGAGGCATTGGAGAACAGGGCGAAGAACTTCTCTTTTGTCCGAAATATTCCGGATGGCTTCAGTGTAGCACATTTCGCAGATGACCGCAAAGGGGATCTCCGGGACCGGATCAGAGAACATTGCCTCCGCAATGGTGGAGTTCTTCAAGTACCCGTCAGTCCAGAGGATTTGCTCGGGGCACGACATGCTGTGGAGCAGGCAGAAGTCTTTGACCGCGCTGGCAGTGAGCACCGCAGGGTGTACTGGTCGGAGAACTTGTCGTTTAGCCACAGAATCTCATCCAGGACTTCGTCTAGTCTGATGATCGGGTTGTTAACGATTTCGCAGATGTGTAGCCACAGGAAGCTCTAGATGGGTTCGGGATCCTGGCGCTCCGCGACCCGCATGCGCCACGTGAGAAGGACCGTAGGAGCTCCTCACCCATTTCGCGTGGAAGATGGGTTTGTGCGGCGGGACGGCTTTACTTTCCCTGTCCGGTGAAATCCCATGGTAGAGCACTATGTCCTTCAAGAAGGAATCCAGCAGGGAATCCGCACGACCTCGTCCTCCACTTTATCTGTGCGTTTGTGTTTCCTGCCTCCTCGATGCGTTTGAAGAATGCGCGTTATGGTATATCATATAGTACAAAGATGGATGGCCTTTCTTCTGCATCGTCCGAAGCGTAGGATAGATGGACCAGACATTGGAATCCGAAGTGACCGATGCAGGGAGCAGGGATGATGCCAAGTTATCGGGACTGCCTCCGTGGGACCATGTGTTTGTTGAATGACGTAGCTAAAGAATATAGGTCGGGCAGTATTCCAACCCTCATGACGCCCAAAAAGCTGCTGAAGAGCAGCGCTTTCATAATGTCGATGGCATTGGTGATCGCCCTACTGACGAACCTCGCAGGGGTGTTCCCGTCCGACATCCTGAATACGGATCTTAGGTCGAACATCACGGTATTCCTTCTGGCGGTCACGATGACCCTCTCCCTCTCCAGATACAGGTTTAGCAACCTGAACCCCGTGACCCACTGGAGATCCATCCTGAGAGCCATTGTCATGGGCCTAATACTCTCGTCGATTATACCGCTGGCGGGCTACTTCCTGCTCAAGGGCACCGAATTCGGTGGAGAGGCGGATGGTTTAGTGTTCATAGCAGCCACTCCCTTCGCCGCGTCCGTTGCGCCCTTGACCTACATCCTCAGGGGCGACATGGAGCACGCCGCCAGGGGGACAATCTATGTGTACGTCGTTTCCCTGGTGTGGATCCCGTTTATCGTTTGGGTGTCCCTCGGCGAAATTGTCAAAATAATGCAGGTGGTCGTCGCCGTCGTGGAGATCATCGGGGTGCCACTGGTGATTTCTCGGCTGCTGACCAGGTTCGAGATTAGCAGGGACTTCATGGCCGTTTTTATGAACTGCTGCATATTTGTGCTGGTCTGGCTTTCCGTGGGCTTCACCAACTTCTCTGGCACTACCGCCCTGATCCTAGTAGCGTTTGGCGTCATCGCCGCTCTCAGGTCCTTCGGTTTGGGAAACCTCATCGAGTACGGGGAAAGGAAAGCCGGCATCCCGTGGGGACAGAGGGTGGCAGACATTCTCATGGCGTCCTACAAGAACAAGGGGATAGCCATCGCTATATGCGTTGCGACGCTGGGCCCTCTGGCCTCTGAGGCGATGGTAGCCATAGCCACTTCCATCGTCATGGAAATCTGCTGGGTCATTTTTATGGACTCTGTCCTCTTCAACAGGAGGAGGATAGAAAGGGAGTTCGCAAGGTAGGCCCCAGCAGTGTGCTCCCAATGAGACCATGCTTGGGGTCCCCGAGCCCCTTTCGAATCGTTGTAACTGTACTGTAGCCAGTTAAATAGGCACGACCTGATACACATGGCATGGACGTTGAAGTCAGGGGTTACGGCTCGGACGACCTGCCCGGGATGACAGCGATATGAAATAGGTGGTCGATGGGAATATGGCGTTTCCGCAGAAGGAAACGCTCGATCCCGAGGAGGTCGAAAGGTTCTTTAGCTCCATTCCCACTGCGGCATGGTGGTTCTCGACGGCCGAGTCGTCGGGTTCTATATCCTAAATGACGTGAGCAAGTGCGGGCATATATGTAACATTTCCTACGCTGTGAATAAGGGAATGGCCAACAAGGGCATCGAAACGATACTGGAAAGGATTCCCTGAAGATTGCTGGAGGAGGGAGGATGGGCTTCAGGATCATGCAGTTCAATACCGTGGTCCAGGAGAATATCTCCGCCATCCTCCTGTACGATAAGATGGGCTTCAAGAGGCTGGGCATAATTCCCGGTGGGTTCCGCATTAAGGACGAGGAGTACCACACGATTGTCCTCCTATCACGAGCTTTGATACAATGAACGGACCAAGTACGGAAGGAGTTTCGTCAGGGCCATCCGACGAGAATGACGATTTTCATCTAATGCTGTGTGTACTTAAGATGTGATGTGAAGTGGGTGGGGCCATCATGTTTGCCGTCGGTCTGATGATGGTTGTCACGTTCAAACTGGACCTCTACACCAGGAAAGTGGCATAGTTGAGAACCCGTACATACCAGGATCATAATCGGAACTTCGTGAGATACCTCATCGCGGGGCCGATTATGCCCATCGACAGCGCGCAACTCTCGTGAGTAACAAGCTGGATCTGGAATGGTACTCGGTGTTCTTCTGCAAGATTTTCTGCGACATGCTAACGTTCATCGCTGTGGACTTTTACAAGCAGAGGAACAGCTTCCTGGCACTGATGTTCTGCGTGCTGGTGTTCATAGTGGCCGGATTCAAGTACTCCATCGCGGACATATTCTACTTCTGCTCCACAGGCCTGTTCTCCGTCAAGACCCTAGTGTTTATAGTCATCGTCATCCTGGGCAACGTGGTGAGCGACATGCTAATCCTGTTCTGCAGAAGGTACATTTACGACCTGAAGCCGGGGATCGCCCAGTGATGGATGGCCTTCCCATCACAGGTCGAAACGGCGCTTTCGAGCGCTCTTCAATTTTTCAAAAAACCATTGTACATCAACAAGAATTTCTTTGAAGTGCATCATCAGAGGATAAAAGCTTACAGCGACGCGGGTGGATGAACGATGTATCCGCTATGGGATGAAGTTGAACGATAAAGTGGTGGTCCCATCCAGATTTGAACTGGAGACCTTCCGGTTATCAGCCGGACGCTCAAACCATGCTAAGCTATGGGACCAGTAAACCCATGATATGCAAGTGTAATATAAATGTTTGCACTGTTGTAACACTATTGAATAATTCGATAGACGCGATTAACAGGCCGGTCATCGGAGGCTCAGTCACTTTTCACCATGACTCCATCGCCGGTCTCTTTGAGC
>CAZIJM010000077.1:0-6707 GCA_964539695.1 uncultured Methanomassiliicoccales archaeon
CGTATTGACTTTGAGGTAAAATTCTGAGACGTCCCAATCGTCATCGTCTTTCTGCCTCTGAGTTTTCAAACTCACACCCACGGACTGGGCAGCCTCCCTGAGGATTCTGGTGGCTCTGTCGGAGCCCTGAAACTCCTCCACCTTGGCGCCGGAGGAGCAGACCTTCCCTTTGAATGTGCCTACGATGCGGGTGCCGCTGAAGATGACCGAGACAGACGCGGACCCGGTCTCGCGCTTGATGTATCTCCTGAGGTAGATATGTAGATTGTCCTGTGAGTTTAGCACGAAGTTTTCCAGAAACCTGGGCGGTTTAATACCCACGCTCTCGGAGAGGATCCAGTACAGTGTGGAGTCATCCCTGACCAGAAACCCCTTCCTAAGGAAACCCTCGTCCTCCAGCTCTCTGAGGATCCCTCTGGTTACGGCCATTCTGCCGCCTACGAACTGGGACAGCGTTTCAGCGGAGAACATCCCGAAGTCGCGGAAGTGACGGCGGACGATCTCCAGCCTGGCCTCGTGGGGGTCCATGCCGTTGTTCGGCACGATGCTGTAGCGGCCATCGCCGTCTTGGTAGACCATCGAATTCTTGAAAAGCTCGGACAACGCCTCGGAGGTCCTCTCCGGCGAGTAGGTGGAATTGGCCAACAGGTCCTTCTTAGACATGGGCTGCTTCCTGCTTATGAGTTTCAGTACCTCCTTGGCCTGTTTGCCGATGGTGTAGCCTTTCTCCGCTCTGTACAGAACGGCCATGGGCATCGTGGTGTACCCAGTGTACGGCGGGGAGAGGCACATCTTCATGATGTCGTCGCGCTCAATCTGCCTCTTCATCGTGGTCCTCTTGACCACGCGGGCCATTAGCTCCTGGTCTCCGCGGACGTAGCCCCTGGCGTCTATCATTTCTGTGATGGTTTGGTACCTTTTGCTCCTGGCTATGCGTTGCTTTGAGAACACGTAGCTGAGCATTTCCTGTTCAGACATCGTCCAAGGCTCAAACCTGCCCTTGGCGTAGAAGCCGTTAATGAGATGATAGTTTCTGGATGCGAGCACGTCTACCATCGTCTGGTCCAGTTCTACGGCGTCGGTGTTCAGGATCTCCCTTATACGGACGATGTCGGTACCCTTCATCCTGAAGAAGCCCATTATCGCGTCGATGGCGTCCAGGGTTTCCTCCAACAGATCCGGGGAGTCTAGGTCCATTGCGCGGACGTCTATGCAGCCGGACATCTCCCAGAGTTCTAGCGCACCCACCACCGTGTCTCCGCGGACCAGAGGGTATACCCACCTGTCGCCGTAGCGGGAGGAAATCTCCGCCCATTTAGACCCCAGGTCTGGGTCGTACAGGGACAGCACTCTAATCGGTATATCCTGCTCCTCCACGTGCTCCAGGGCCGGGAGCTCGTCTGACATGACCAGCATAGGAATCAGACCCTCGCCAACGGAGATAGTTGACGCTCCAACTTCCGCCGCCAACCGTTCGACCTCATCTAGCGGGATATCCACTAGGAACCTCATGGACGCCACAGGTATCGGTCCGTAAGCACGGATCGCCCTACGCACCAGATCCTTGGTTGGGTCACCTTTTGGGACCCCGGGGCGGTAGACAGCGTAGGTGTTCTCCATCCCCCAGTCCCCCCTCTCGTCGAAGTCACGAATGACCAGCAGGGAGCGGTCTAGGCGCATGACAGACTGCTTTACCACCTCTTTTTCCTTGCTCGTGGCGGCCACAAGCTGCCTCATGGTGGCTCTCCCCATGCTATCGATTATGTTAAGTATCTCGAGGTCTTCCGCGGTGACCTCCTTGTGCCTGAGAGCGGCGTAGCGATCACCCTCCTCTCTCAAAACGTACCTGATCCTACCCCGTACGAATCTCCCCAAAAGCAGCTCCCCCGACTCCCTCATAGAGTGCCATTCAGAGAGGTCGAAGCCGTCCACTCTCGAGTAGACGTCCAGCTCACTCCCGGCGGAGCCGTAGAACTCGAAGAACTCCCTGATGCTACTAAATCTCTCCCCTTTTGTCAGACGGTAATGTTCCACTGTCTCATAGTCATAGACGTTGTCTCTGCCGGCCCTAAGCCTCATGTGATCGATCTTCAGCATGTACTGATCGTCCTCGGAGATTAGGAATCTACCACGAGAGACTTCCTCCGTCGCGGTCAGGGACTCTAAGGAGGTTCTGGCGTCCTCTCCGGACAGGGACAGCGCGAACGCCACCTCCTGCACGGTGGCGGGCGCGAAGCACTCGAGATAGCGGAGCACGATACGGTCGATAGCCCTCCTACGGTCCATCTCGGGATACTCGACCTTGGAGTAGAGCCACTTGTTGTTGCTGGTTACGTCGGTTCTGGCAATCAAGTACATGGACTCTAGCTTCCTGACGGACCTAAACGTCACATCCTCGCTGATCTCTAGCTCCGCAGTGATCTTGCTTAGCGGGGTGTCGGTCGTTATCTTTCCGTATACCAACCGGTCAGTGTCGGTGAGCTCCCTTTTCCTCCTGGTGGCCGCCGCGTAGTACGGCACCTCCGAGGTCACCATGATGCGAGGCTCTTCTAGAAACACCGTGGCGACCTCTCCTTCGTGAATCAGCTCCCTGACCCACCCGTCCACGGTCCTCTTGTCTTCGTCCGTATAGGCGTAGATGTTCCTGCCTCTCTCGCGCATCGCCTGCAACGGCCCAGTGACCGCTAGTAGTCTGAGGATGTCCTGCTTGGACATCACCTTCGGGGGCTTCTGGGCGAAGTATGGGACCACCTGATCCTCCGTGAACTCGAACTCGCTAACGGAGTCGCCCAGTGCCCGGTACAGCACCTTCCTGTGAAGCTCCCTGAGCAGCGCGGACCTGTCCTCCATTAGAACGATGTCCGAGAACCCAGAGAGAATGGCAGAGTGGGCGAAAGGGGACGGGGTCCCGGTGTAGTGAATGAGCTCCACGCTCATCTTGCCGGAGTCAATCATGTCCAGGACCAGCCTAGCGTTCCTGATGTCCATGTCGTCCTCCAGGACCTCGCGATAGGTCTCCTCGATCACTGGTACTCTTTTCATGTCGCCCAACATCTCCAACAAATACGTGGAGCGGATCTGCTGTCTGTTGACTGAAATCGGTCTGCCCATGTAGTTCCTGAGAATCATGAAGCTGCGAGCGGCGGTGTGTCTGAACCTAAGCTTAAATATTTCCGAGTCCTTAATGGACCTGCGGAGCACTTGCTCTAGTTCCGACCCCTTTATCAGTCCCGGGATCTGCGCTAGGTCGAACTTGCGGGGACAGCCTAGCATGAAATTGTCATCTGAGATAGTGATGGACACGTTCGTCCCAACCATGCTGGTCATTCTATACGCATAGGCTCTAGATAGGGCGTCGTTCACCCTGCGCCCGAAAGGGAAGTGGAAGATGAGTTTCTGATTTCCAGAAGGGTCGATGTACTCTTCCGCTGCGAGACGGTCGCAATCTGGGATGAATCCGGCCACCGCCTCCTGCTCTCTGAAGTACGACAGCATGCTCCTAGCTGAGCCCTCATCCACGTCAAAGTCGCTGACCAGCTTTGCGATAGCCCATGAGTCCAGCTCATTGATCCTAGAGGCCATCTCTTTCCTGAACACGGCGACGTCCATTGACAGGTCGAAGCTCCTAGGCAGCATCTCCCCCGCCCAGGACGGGACGGTGGGCTTCCTGCCGTTGGCCTCCTTGACGTAGGCGGTCATGCCTTTGGACCTGACAAACTCGAAGGACCTGCCGCCCAGGACAAAGACGTCTTTGGGGGACAATCTCTCCACGAACTTCTCTGACAGTTCACCTGCGGTAGATCCGTGGTTGGTGACCACGCGGTAGTTGGCCTCCTCTGGGATAGTACCTATGTTCATGAAATATATCATGCGAGAGCCCTTTTTCTTTCCGAATTGGCCGTCCTCTTCATCGTACCATATCTTGGAATACACCCCCTCGAAGTCGTCTTTGCTACCCAGGTACCTGAGCACGTCCAAAAAGCTCTCCTCCGAAAGGCTACGGTAACAGTACGAGCCCTTCACTAGGGCGTACGCCTCCCTAGCGTCCCACCTACTGTCTAGGCTCATACCGACCACTGTCTGCGACAGTACATCCAGACAGTTTTCGGGGATCCCGACCCTGTCAATGTCCCCACGGTGGGCGGCCCTGCACATCACTGCGCACTCAATCAGGTCGTCTGGGTCAAAAACTAGCAACCTTCCCTTAGCTACCTTCCCGAAGCTGTGGCCGCTGCGCCCAATCCTCTGAAGGCCCTTCGCCACGGATTTGGGCGAGCCGATCTGGCATACCAGGTCCACCGACCCAATGTCTATGCCCAGCTCCAGGGAAGTGGACGACACCACGCACTTGATCTCTCCGCGTTTGAGGCGCTCCTCCACGTCCAGTCTGATCTCCTTCCCCAGGGAACTGTGGTGGATTTCGATATTGTCCAGGCCTCTCTCCTTCAACTTATAGACTACACGCTCTGCCCCGGATCTGGTGTTGGTGAAGACCAGGGTGGTCTCGTGGGCGTCAATTAGCTCCTTTAAGGTGTCGTACATCATAGAGTTCACGATGTCTGAGGACAGGGTTGTCATGTCATTGGTGGGGCAGATCACCTTCAGGTCCAACTGCTTCTTGGACTCGGACTCGATCAGCACTACGTCGCGCACGGACCCGTCTGGCTCGCATCCCACCAAATACCCCGCGATAGCTTCAATGGGTGCCAGGGTGGCGGACAACCCAATCCTCACGAAGTCTGTCTCGCAGTGGTGTCTCAGCCTCTCTAGGGTCAAGGAGAGGAACACCCCCCTCTTGGAGTCGCATATGTCGTGGATCTCGTCCAGAATGACCCACTCCACTTTTCTAAACGCGTCTTTGAACTTGGGGGCGGCCAGGATGAGGGCCAGACTCTCGGGGGTGGTGATTAGGATGTGTGGGGGGTGACGAACCATCCTTTGTCTCTCGTTCTGAGGAGTGTCCCCGGAGCGGACGGCGACGCGGATGTTTGGGACGTCCATGTCGTGGGCTGCGGCAACCTCCTTCATCTCGGCGAGGGGTACGTTGAGGTTGCGGTTGACGTCATTGGCCAGGGCTTTGAGCGGGGAGACGTAGATACAGTACACCCTTTCCTCCAAGGTGACTTCCCTGGAATAGCGAGTAAGTTCATTAATGATGCTGGTGAACGCGGTGAGGGTCTTACCGGAACCGGTGGGCGACGAGACCAGGACGTTCTTCCTGCGGTAGATCACCGGGATCGCCTTGGCTTGAGGTGTGGTCAGGTTTTTGAACTTCTCGTTGAACCACGTAGAAATCAGCGGCTCCATCATCCCCATGACCTCGTCCTTCGTATAGGTCTTGTCCTCTCTTTTCAGCATCGCAATCACTATTCGGTGGCTTCATGAAGGGGTCCGATTTAAGGGTTACTAGGACGGGCCCGTCGAGGTTTTGCACCCATCCTTTATATTACGATGCGCTGATTTTGGGATCATGACAGGTCACGGAAGGACCGTATTAATTCTGCTGGCGATTTTTACCGCACTGGCCGCGCCCGTCCTGGCCGCTGGAGAAGGAGATGCGCTGGCGACAGACAATGGAGAGGAGACGCCCTTGGAACGGACCGTGACCATGTACGGGTACGTGACCAAACTCTCCGACGTGGAGGAGAACACCCCCCTAGAGGGAGTGATGGTCACTCTGTACAGTGGGGAATCTAAGAACATATTGGACACTGTGACCACAAATTCGGACGGCCGCTTCCAGTTTATCTTCGAGTACGACCATAATGGGCTGTACTCTCTGTCTTTCGATTACCTCGGGTATACGGTCAGGTCGCTGCCTGACCTGGAGATGGAGATGGATGTCAATGGACATGTCCAATTTAACCTTCGCCCGAACATGGTCGACGCCGACGGGATGTTCGCCCTCACAGGCACCGCTGATGGGCCCCACGCCATCGTCATGGTCGTCACTACCGGGCACGTCTTCGGCACCGTTCAAGGGACAAGTGACGACGGCACCTTCAACCCAGAGGGGGCGACAGTCACCCTAACTTCTGCCACCGGGCAGAGCGTCTCCGCCGTCACGAACTCCAATGGTTACTTCGAGATCGAGTGCCCCTTCGGCACATACACCCTTACAGTCCAGTGCAACGGGTTTCAGGACTCGGAGCCCCTGACAGTAGAGTCCGGGGGGCCCGGGACGGCGTACAACGTGGTGCTGGATCAGAACACATCCAACGTTTTCTTTGGTTTGGACATAGCTCACGCCGTGATGCTTATAGGCTTGGTGATCTTCGTAATAATCCTGATTCCTGTCGCCTACATGCATCTCAGGTCCAAGGGAGGGGATGATACTATCCTGATGAATGACCTCGATAAGATCACGAAGCAGCAAGATGACGAGGACGTCAGACGTCTCTGACCAGCGACGCATTAACACGGTCGTAGAGACTCTCGCCCCGAGCATCGATCGCCACTATGAGAGGCCCTAACCTATTTGCTTCGAATTTCCACATAGCCTCGGCCATGCCCAGATCTCCCCACTCGCATCCGGTGCATCTGTCCAGGCCTTCCGCCAGCAATACGGCAGTGCCCCCAGTAGCAGCCAGGTAAACGCAGCCGTAGTCCCTCATGGCCTCGGCGGTCTCGCGGGACATCCCGCCCTTCCCGATTATGGCACGTATATTGAACGTCGGTATCATCTCCGGCTCCAGTAAGTTCATCCT
>CAZIJM010000078.1:0-6647 GCA_964539695.1 uncultured Methanomassiliicoccales archaeon
CTCCTTCATCTAGAATAAGGTCATACCATCCACGTCTGGGTGTTTACAATGGCCTTGTCGAGGGTCTCAATGATGTTGTTGCCGTCCAGGCCTTCTCGATCAGGTCATCGTAAGTAACCTCTTCTCCACTTTTCCTGTCTATCACATTGCACGCTCTACGGTGCTCTTCCGATTCCGTCGTATCCCTCTCACAATAGCTGTCTAGCGTGTTTTACGTTATCCGCATGCTGTTACTTTCTTCGTTCCAGGGTTCTGGTGTTTGTTCGGCTCTTTACCAGGATCCTCATCCTGAGCATTCTCAGCTACTATGACCTCTACTGACTCCTTACAGTTCAGTTCTGTGTCACCGCAGGGATTGTCCGCCCATTCGGGCGGACATACTTACGAAGCTTCCTTAGGCAAAGGGTAAGTCCTTTACTCCATGTAGCCGTTACATTTACGTAGTCAAGTCCGTACAGTGCTAGACTTCGATGTTCGAAGTCGTCTCGTCCATCCTTCTGCGCCTACCACGCGTTTCCTGTTCATCGACCCAGGGCGTTGTCTTCGATTTCCTTCAGATTCCACCTCGCAACGAACACCCTTGTCATTGGCTGACGGTTCCTACTGTCGAGCTAGAGGATTTTCATCTCCAAAACTCACCTCCATACTGGGCACACATCACTGTCAGTTATGGCCGCGTGTGGCCGCCCCGGACATAGCTCGCTGACGAATGACGAAAGCGGTGAGCCGCGCCTATTATCAGATATATTTTTCGATGTCGATTAAACCGGCTAAGAACCTGGATCAGATACTCCATGCTGATCGTCTAATGATGACATCTATGTTGTAGAACTCCATCCATCTGACCACGGTTTTCCTCGCCTCCTAGACGGTCTCCATGGGACTGAAGTTCCCCAGCTCCTTGATAACGGCCCCATGAGACATCTCTATTTTTCCCTGCGTCTGAGGGTGGTAGACCCTGCCCATGGTGTGTTAGATCCTGTTCTTCGTACACCATCTGTCCAGTTTCAATCTCCTCTTCCCAGTGAGCAAGTATAATTTAGATCCGTGGTCCGAAATAATCTCCCTCGGCTTACCATACCCGCTCTACGATGCTCTGCATCGGTCTGATAACGTCATTCACTGACTGACGGTTCGAGACCTGATAGGCAAAGATACATCGTGAATGATGATCCAGTATCCATATCGAGTAGATGTTGCTCGGCCATATCTTGTAGTAATCTGGAGCAGGTTGAGACTCAGACATGTTTAGACTATCTGTAGGTCTTGTCTCTGCGGCGCTCGGAAGGGTCTCCGAGGAGACCCTCCTGGCGCCATATCTTGTTAATGATAGATCGAGCCATGCAAATCTCATGCTTTTCCATAGCTTTTTCTGGAGCTTCTAAAAGCTGAACCTCTGATATTCTTTGTATCGCACAGCTCGATGATCATTTCGCGGACCTTATACCCAAACTTCTTAATGGTCTTTTTCAAGTGGGTAGATATCAAGTTGAAGACCAACATCAGCATCTTGTGATTTTGTACTTCGAGTTGAGGAGCTTCCTGACTCTGTAGATGCATGACCATTTGGACACTAAACCCTTCGACGCACTGAAACTCTTCACCGCACAAGAACAGGACATCTCGTCCTCGGCAACGGTTACTTTGTATTGTAGCTTTTTTCATGAAGATCCTGATTTTCTCATGCTTGCGGCCGTTGTGGATGGTGCCCAAGGCATCATCCTACCGTCAAATATTTCCTCTGTGATTCTCTTGGTGTTGACTGAGTCCTATTCATTTTATCACTACAGTGTGAACGGAATCCGCTTATAATCACAATTTCATCTAGCCGATAACATCGAGTTCACGCTTGAACTCGGTGTTCATGAACTGTACGGTTAGAACACATCTCTCACGAATTAAATACTTCCCAGACAGTCACCTGACCATGAGGCTCATCATTTACACGGGCAAGGGAGGCGTCGGCAAAACATCCACATCAGCGGCTACTGCTTATAAGCTCTCTGAACTCGGTTACAGGACCCTGCTGATGAGCACTGACTCTGCGCACTCCCTAGGGGACTCTCTAGACATGGAGCTAGGCACGACTATCACCAATGTAAAGAAGAACCTGGATGCGTTAGAAATCGACATCATCCACGAGATGAGGACGAAGTGGAAAGATATCCAAAATTACATCGCGGCGTTCATGCTGTCCCAGGGTATGAATGAGATCTCCGCGGAAGAGATGGCTATCTTGCCGGGTATGGAGATGATTTCGGCGCTCTTTTACGTGAACCAGTTCGAAGACGAGGGGGGGTACGACGTTATTGTCATGGACACCGCTCCCACCGGTGAGACTCTGAGGCTGCTGAGCTTTCCGGATGTCACTAACTGGTACCTTGACAAGGGGTTCGGGATGATCAAGAAGCTTCTGCACATTGCCAGGGCCACGGTCGGAAGAGTGATGGATATGCCCCTACCGTCAGACAACGTGATTGAAAGCGTGGCGGACATCAAGAATAACATGGACCGCGTTAAGTCCATCCTAGAGAATTCGAAGAAGACCACTGTGAGACTCGTCCTCAATCCGGAGAAGATGGTCATTAAAGAGACCATGCGCGCATACACCTACCTGTGCCTCTACAATAAGAATGTTGAGACCCTTGTGGTGAACAAGGTGCTTCCGGAGGAAGCCGGCGAGGGCGGGTTCTTCAGGGAGAAACTGGAGGAGCAGAAGGAGAACATGAAGCTTATCCATCATGTTTTCGACCCCATGGAGATCAAGTACTGTGAGCTGATGCACACTGAGCTCCGTGGCATCGACAAGCTAAAGATCATGGCCGACATGATCTATGGTGACGAGGATCCCTACAAGATCTACTCTGACAGCAGCCCGATGAGGTTCGTCACCGAGAACGGGGTGGACAAGGTAGTCATAAGGATGCCATTCGTCGAGGGCAAGGATGTCAAACTATTCCGTATCGACCAGAATACGGTGATGGTCCACGTAGGCAGCCAGAAGCGCAACATACAGCTCCCGGACGTCATGGTACATTCGGAAGTGATCGGAGCAGATTTCAAAGATGATAAGCTCGTTATAAGGTTCAAGAGGGATTGAACATGGTCGGCGCTGAAGAGGAGTTCTGGAATTTCGTCGAGAAAAACAAGGATCTCATTAAGAAGATCATGGTCCTCCAAAAGGAGGGAGTCATTGATATAGTGTCTGTCGGAAGAGAAGCCGTCCACGAGGCCGTCGTATCGGCGGATGCCACCAAGCAGAAGACAGAGGATTTCGCCAAAGCTGCATGCTTTATGTTCATGGACCCGGAGGTCCAAAGGCACTTCATGGCCATGGGCATGGAGCTTTTTATGGGTCTGTCTGCCATGATACAGAAGGCGCCTATCCCCAACTTTGTGAAAGAGACCGCTGGAAGCACCGAGAGGACCTGGAAGAGCAGCGTCTGCAAGACCAACGACGAATGCGGCGCCAAGAGCCAGAGGATGCAGAGGGTCAAGGTCAACGTCGAGCAGTCTGAAAGCGAGCCTAGGAGATTCACCGAGATAAAAATCAACGACCAACACGAGACGGAGTGAGTTCATGGGTTTCGGCGTCGACACTATCTGCCTTGCTAGGGTGGCCGTTGAGAGCGATATCCTGGGCGGTAAAGTCGTGATGCTGAGCGACCCGGCGTTCGGGAAGAGGTTCGGCGCGTTCGCTACACTTAGTGGCTACCCGGAACGACCTGTGCGGATGCATTGGGTTCCTGATGCCGGTCCTCCCGCTGGGGGAAGCCATATTGAAGGCAGCTAGGTCCACGTGCCACGGCCCACGCTTCCCCGACCTGGGGGATTGCGAGCTTAGCAGAATAACGGTGAAAATCACCGTCCTAACCGTCCCAGAGCCCATCGATGTAGGCAATAGAGACGAACTGCCGTCGGGGTGGTCACCGGCCACGACAGCCTCACCACAGACTGCCGCGGGCGGAAGAGGCTGCTGTTCCCGCAGATGCCCGTGGAGTAGGGATGAGACTCCAGGAAGTTCCTGTCCCATCTGGTGATCAAGACAGATCTCCCGCCGGATGTGTGGGGACACCCTAACGCGAGGATTAGCGTGTTTAGGGGCAGGGTTTTCAACGAGGTCATGCCCTGTGGTGACATCGCGGAGGATGAATGGATGGATATCGAGAAAGTCATTGAGGGTAGGGCGTTCATCGACAACGAGCTGAGGTACGCCGAGATAGGTATCAGTGAAGGGCGCATAGTTGCTATTGGGAAATTTGTGTCCGGAGGGGACAAGAGGATGGACGTGGGGTCCAGCAAGATAATCCTGCCCGGGTTCATCGATCCACACGTGCACTTTCGCGACCCTGGCATGACTCAAAAAGAGACTTTCGACACCGGGACTATGGCTGCCGTGCACGGAGGGGTGACCTGCGTGCTGGACATGCCCAACACCAAGCCGCCTGTGACTGACCTGGAGTCGCTCATGGCCAAGAAGGCTGCCGTGAGAGGGCGGGCAAATGTCGATTACGGGCTATTTATCGCTGTAACAGCAAACATCGACGCCGATATGATCGCCCCTCTAGTCCCCGCATTCAAGCTGTTCATGGGGTCTACCACCGGTAACATCCTGCTGGACGACAACGAGAAAATGATACCTGCGATAAGGAACGTTCTCGCCACCGGGAAGAGGATGAGCGTCCACGCCGAAGACGACTATCTCATATTCAAAGAGGAGGAGCACTGCACCAGAGACCACTTGAGGAACCGTCCTGCGGAGGCGGAATGGACCGCGATCCGCAGGCTGTCCGAGAATTTCGGGGGTTCGGCTATCAATATCTGTCACATCACCACCCCCGAAGGTCTGGACATGGCCCGCGCCGCAGGGTTCTCAACGGAGGTGACGATGCATCATATGATGTTCGAAGTAGACCGCTGCACCGGCGCTGAGTACAAGGTCAACCCCCCACTTAGGGACATGGGCTGTTGCGATAGGCTCTATGCCAGGTTCCTGGCCGGGGACATAGATATGATGGGTTCTGACCACGCACCGCACACCACTGAGGAGAAGGCCAGGCCGTTCGATGAGGCCCCCGGGGGAATCCCCGGGGTCGAGACCACTATGCCTATGGTCATGGACATGGTTCGGAGAACCCTCATCCCGATGTCCCAAGCCGTCCGCATGGGGGCCGGGAACCCCGGGAGGCTGTTCTCTCTGAACAAAGGCAGGATCGCTGCCGGATGCGACGCGGATCTCTTGGTGTTTGACATGAGGGAGTCCTCCACGATAGACATCAGGCGCCTGTACAGTAAATGCGGCCACTCTCCCTACGGGGGATACAGAGCTGTCTTCCCCGAAACCGTTATGGTCAGAGGAGAGGTGCAGGTGAAGAACGGAGAGTTCTGCGGAGAGCCCTTAGGGAGTGATGTATGTGGCCGATTATAAAGTTGATTACTCAGAGGTCGCTGGTAGGAGAGTCGATTGTCCCAATCGGTGCGGCATGTGCTGTCTCTGCCAGCCAGAGGTTCTGCCCGAGGAGAGAGCCTTCTTCCGCAGCAACCATCCTGACACGCTCGTAAGGACCAAGGGCCCCCAGTCGTACTTCGCCTTGGCCCTGAAGAAGGGCTACGGCTCGTGTGTGTTCCTGAAGGACAGAAGGTGCATGGTCTACGACCACCGCACAACGTATTGCAGGCAATTTCCATACCACCTCTATGCCAGTGACAAGATCAAGGTGGAGTTGGATCTCTCCTGCAGGGGAGTCTGGACCAGAACCGGCAGAGACGCTCTCACAGAGGCAAAGGAGATCGTCGCCATGGCTGACCAGAGGATCCGCCCCGCTCTGGAGGAGTCCTCTGCGGTGTACCGCGAATTCTACTTCAACTGCAAGGAGGCGGGAGTGATGGCGGACCCGTTCTGGCTCAGGATGTCCGTGGCAGAAAGCCTCTTGATGTTCACCGACCTCGCCTATCTCAGCAAGATCATGGACATGTCCCAGATTGAGCCCCTGATGTCTCTCACGGGGATACAGCCCGAGCACAACCTGGATCTCTCCGCCCTGGAGGAGGCCGGCAGGGACACCGCCATGGAGTCGATGTCTTCCAGTGATCCACTCAGTGTCCCAGTGTACTGCGACACTGAGTGGAACTGGAATATGTTTATAGCCGCCAACGGGAAGATCGTCTGGAACGTCATGGATGACGAGGGGAATCTGCATCAAATGGGCGAGGCCGACGCGGAGGACATTCGTTTGAGGATCCCTGATGCCGCAGGAAGGCACGTCCTGTCCGAGTACGTGCAGACCCTGAACGGGAGAGACAGTTTCATGGGGAGCGTGTTTGCGCTGATGGACAAGAACAGCTACGAGGACAATATGTCTAATGCCTACTACGGGTGCCTGTCCGTGACGGTGATGGACCTCCTGTGGAGGATGTCCATGTTGGACCACTTCATGGGCGTTGGGTACAGTGCGGACGCGGTTAAGGAGGCCGTGATTTTCTACGACATGGACCGTCTGGATGCGCCCACGATTGGCGCATTTGTGTGATTCTTCACGCACGTATATTACAGGCCAACTTAACACTGTTGCATAGTTTGATAGACGTGATGGACTGAGCCGGTCATTGGACCGGCTCAGTCATTCTTCACCATGATTCTATTGCCG